>NZ_PCYV01000027.1:0-32075 GCF_002553785.1 Lactobacillus sp. UMNPBX15 | reverse complement strand
ACCAATATCAGCTACGCCCCGAAAGATCTTGACACGATAATTGCGAACAGGCTGGCAAACTGGCACTGGGAAACTATCAATAATCAAAAATTCTCCAGCTGTTTTTACTTCTTGATTCCAAGCCTGACGGATACAACGAATTAGAGGCAAGAGCATCCGAGCTCGCCGATTAAAGCGAGAATGAGACAAGCCAACAAAGAATTTACAAAATCTTCGTTGAGACTCAATCCCAATTTCAGTTTGCCAAATGAGCATCGCTAAGATAGAACTATCAGGAAGCTTGGTCTGATCAACATTTTTACGATGTTTAAGTCCATCAGGCGCATAAAGCTTATATAGCGAGCGACAAATCACATTTAACCGATTAAAACTAACTTGTAAATGGTGAGAAAAACGCTTAAGCTTGAGATAGTTCAATTAGATCAGACTCTTTTCTATTTAAATTACTTACAACTTGAGTCTAGTCTAATTGGACTTTTTTATTAACTAAAACGATTTAACTAGCACCACGCGTACTACAAGCTAATTAACTAATTATGTCAACAGCTAAAAGCTAAAAAAGCTAACTTTTTTCGAACAAATATTCATGAAAGGCTTGGTATGATTGAGTTAGAGCGCACAAAAGAATTAGCAAAAAAATACAAAATGAATCTCCGTGAAGTAAATGACAAGGCAGGTTTAGGTAGAAATTCCATCTATAATTGGAAGAATCAAAGACCGGGAATTGATGCACTTAATGCAGTCGCAGATGTACTACATACGTCAGCCGATTATTTAAGTGGTAAGACAAACAATCCTAGCCCATCACCTAAAGGTGATGAAACTGGTGGTATTTCTATTGATGGTGAAGTACCATATTTCTATCATGGCTACACTATTCCAGAAGACTACCTGAACATAGTTCGTCAACTTATGGAACGTGATATCAAAAAAGGACTTATTAAACGACATGACAACAGCAGATCAGAATAAACAAAAACTCATAGACTGGTTATTAGCCTATGCTAAAAAACGTGATATTATGGTTGAATTAGTTGAAGTAAATCCAACTTACCCATCCATTTCTTTAAAGAACTATAGATTCGCTGTCATTAATACTAATTGGCATCATCAAGAAGAAGTACCATTTTCAATAGGTCATGAGATTGGTCACATTATGCTGACTAATGGTGAAGTAGATTCTCGTCAATATATCACTTTTACAGAACAGAGTTCCGAAGAAAGTCCAGCAGACATCTTTTCAATAAAGCTAATCTATAATTACTCCTGCAAAATGGGTGACTGCTTCGAAGATCCAGGTTTATTTATGCAAGCATACGGGATACCAAATCGAGTAGCTGATGCAACTAAAGAGATATTTAAGCGAGCAGCTTAACCATCAACTTCTATATTTATTTGATTACTAAAAGTTTTAGCATTAGTTTTTACACTACTTAAAATCCAATTAAACAAAAAATCGCTACTCAATTGAGTAACGATTTTTTCTATCCATCCAGTTCAACGCCTTGCAAGTCCTTCATCTTGCTATAAACTGCGCCACGTTGACTTGAATCAAACTCTAGAATAAGCATATCGCCACCGCGAATAATTGTCTGTCCATTAGGAATAATTTCATCCCCATCACGGTGAATAGTTCTCACCCTAGTATCAACCGGCCATTGAACCTCAGAAATGGTTTTATCAACCAGTCTACTGCTCTCATAGACCGGCAGAGCCATTGTATCAGCCTGACCAGTATAGTTAGCCTTATGGTCACTACTCTTGTCCATAGCGGCTGCTAGAAGCCCGTAGATAGGCTTACCGCCAAGAAGTTCATCAACTAATAACGCAATGAAGGCCACCACAGCTAATGGCATCAAGTGAAGCAAGGACCCTACCATCTCAGTAATTAAGATAATCGCCGTAAATGGTGCACGAATGATTGCTGCAAAATATCCTGCCATTGAAAAAATCACTAGGTTAACTACTAAACGCTGCGGTAACAAGCCTAACTGTACCATCATCAGTCCATAAGTTGCACCAATCAAAGCGCCCATTGTCAAAATTGGCAGGAAGATACCACTGGGAAGACCTGAATCATAAGCAACAATGGAGAAAACAATTCTCATGACATAAAAGAATGCCAAAAGGCCGACTAGCCCCCAACCAGTTTTAGTAATCATGTTAGGTAAAGATAAGATTAATCGATTACCTGGACCCGTAATCAGTGGCCAAAAGTAAGCGATCGGAATCAAAATTGCCAAGGGGATCAAGCCATGAAGCCAACGGGGCAAAAAGGTGATTTTAGCATAGACCTTCTTTAAACTAAATAAACCAACTTTATATAAATGACCCAATAAGCCTAATAAAATCCCTAAGATAAGCAAGTGCCAGTACAACGAAATCGGAAATGAATAGTTATATTGAATTGCTAGGGCGTGACGAATGCCAAACAAGTTTGAAACGACAAAGTTTGAAGCAATTGCGCCAGCTAAAGCATTCATCCAAACTAATGGTGAAAAGTTATGGAATACTTCTTCTAAGACAAACAAGGCACCACTCAAAGGAGCGCCAAAAGCGGCAGACAAACCACTTGAAGCCCCTGTTGCAAGCAGAATTCTAGTTTTTAATTTGTTCTGCTTGCATCCCTGAGCAACACCTTGCCCAATTGTTGAGCCTAACTGCAATGATGGCCCTTCTGGTCCTAGGAATAGTCCTGTACCAATCACGAGAATTCCACCGATTAATTTCCGCCATAAAATTGGAAACCATTGTAGTGATAGCTTCCCTTGCAGTTGCAATTTTACTTCTGGAATACCAGAACCACCAACATGGGGATATTGTTTAACAAAATAACCAGCAATTACCGCTACCGCAATAAAGCCAATGATAATCGCAATAAACCACAACGGATTCTGGTGCGCTAATTGAAACAAGTATAACCAAAAACCAGATGTCTTTTCGATTCCAAATCTAAATAAACCAACTACTACGCCGGTACATATTCCGACAAGTAGTGCTTGGAGCAACAGTTTAATATTAGTTCTGTTTGCCTCGTCTTTCATTACTTTCTCCCTCACAATAAAAAAACGTGTCACAAACTATTGTACAACAAAAAGCCAGCTAGAAATGTTCTAACTGACTTTTTTGTTTCATGTGAAACTAATTATTTTTCTTCATACCATTCGGTGTGGAAGACGCCTTCACGATCATTTCTAAGGTAAGTGTGCGCACCGAAGTAGTCACGTTGGCCTTGGATCATATTAGCTGGCAAGTTTGGATTAAAGATTGATTCCAACCAGTTAAGAGCTGCGCTCAAAGTTGGAGTTGGCACACCACACTTAGTAGCAAATTCAACTGACTTACGCAAAGCTGGCAAGTTTTCCTTCATCAAGCCGCGGAAATAATCGTCTTGGAATAGGTTCATTAGCTTGCCGTTCTTGTCATAGGCTTTTTCAATATCCTTAAGCATTGCGGAACGAATGATACAACCTGCTTCCCAATCTTGAGCAATTGACTTGTATCTTAAGTCCCAATCATAAGCTTCAGCAGCCATAGTTAATTGTTGGAAACCTTGAGCATATGCGACAGCTTGGGCTAATTGCAATGATTTTTCGAACACGTCAACCATATCATCAGGGATTTCACCATTGTATTCAAACTTAGTTGGTTTAACGCCCTTTTCAATTACCAAGTGTGCTTGCTTACTCATGAAACGTGCCATTACAGCCTCGGCTACCACCGTTACAGGAGCGCCAAGTGCAACACCATCTTCGAGCATCCAGTTACCAGTACCCTTGTATGAAGCAACGTTTAAAATGTGATCGATTACGTGATCTGGCGTTAAATCATCTTTTTGTGCCAAAACCTTTGAAGTGATTTCGCTAAGATATGCTTCTACCTTACCATGATTCCATTTATCAAAAATTTCTGACATCTCATCATCGCTCTTGTGAGCAACGTCACGGAGCAAGTTGTAAACTTCTGAGAATTCTTGCATAATTCCGTATTCGATACCATTGTGCACCATTTTGACATAGTGACCAGCACCTTCAGGACCCATGTAGTATACGCATGGCTTGCCTTCAGTATTCTTAGCAGCAATAGCTTCAAGAATTGGAGCAACTTCCTTATAAGCTGGTTCGTCACCACCTGGCATCAAAGCTGGGCCATTTAAAGCACCTTCTTCACCACCGGAAACACCCATACCGATAAAGTGAATCCCATGCTTCTCCATTTCGTGGAAACGACGGTTAGTATCGTGATAATTTGAGTTACCACCATCGATTAAAATATCGCCTTTATCCAAAAGCGGCAGCAATTTTTGCAAAGTTTGGTCCACTGGATCGCCTGCCATAATTTGAATCAAAATCTTGCGTGGCTTTTCAAGTGAGTTTACGAACTCTTCCCAGGTGTAGCAAGGCTTTAATTTATCATCTTCATATTTTGCGAAAGCATCAACTTCTGGTTTGTCGATTGAGAAACCTGAAACGGAAAAGCCGTGGTTTCTAACATTTAAAGCAAGGTTTTTGCCCATAACAGACAAACCAATAACGCCGAATTGTTGCATGTTTATTAATTCCTCCATTAATCAAAGTTCATCAAGTATTATTATACGTTCTAGCACGCAAAAAAGCGAAACCAAAAGGTTCCACTTTTTAAAATCTAGTTAATAATTTTTTTGTTATTGGGTAAAAGTGTTTCACACACTGCTCGGTAATATTTCCTAGGAAATATTACTTTTATTGATCAATACCCCAAAGTAAAATGTTAAATGCTAATGGTAATGTATCCATCCTTTTTAGCCTGTTTTAAAGATGCTAGAACAAATTTACATTGTTGACCCTTTAGCTTTTTGGCTGCTTTAACAGCTAAATTAAAGTCATACTCGTTTTTTCTAATAGCATTTTTGATAACTATCTTTGCCCACAGAAATAGGTTGAGAATCGGAGTTTACAGTTACAATGTAGCTCCACTTGCTAAGTCGAGGAATATTTTTAATTGTTATAGCTTTATCAAACTTAGCTACTGCAGTTGAATTGCTGTTGTCTGCAGCGTTGGCAGTGACAGACGATGCTGAAGTAAAGCAGTAGCAAGTAAACCAATTAGAGCTTTTTTAGATTTCATAATTTAGCATCTTTTTACACATAGTGCTTATTGGCTAATAAGCATTAATTCATATCCAACACTGTCTATTATAAGCATCTGTATTCTATTTACTAGCCAACAGACTATTTTATATTTAAAATCGTATATAAAATGAGGCTATTTCCCAGGAAATATTTTCCCATACAAAAAAGCAGGACAAACGTCTCGCTTCTTTATAATTACTCAACCAAATTAGTGTTGTGAAGCACCTGAAACCGTATCAGGAGCAGGATCCTCTTCTGGTTCTGATTCTTCATGTTGAGATGCACCTGTTGCAGCGTCAGCTTCTAAGCCGTACTTTTCTGCAAAGTAACTGAATGGCTTCAAGTCTTCAGCTTCATACTTCTTAACAAAGGCTGGGTCGTCAAGTGAGTTCAATTCAGTTGAGTAAGGCATTTCGTGAGTGTACTTGACGTCGATCAACATTGGACCGTCCATCTTCTTGAATTCGTCGACAGCATCTTCGAATTCCTTCTTGGTGCGAACCGTTACACCCTTAACATTCATACCTTCAGCAACCTTTGCCCAGTCGTTATCAGGGATAATAACACCAGATAATGGTTGGTTAGATTCATCTTCTTGTTCTGCTTGGATGTAACCCAAAGTTTCATTAGTGAAGACGATGTTCAAAATATGCATGTTGTAACGAGCCATAGTAAGAAGTTCTTGGTTCATCATAGCAAAACCACCGTCACCAGCTAATTGCCATACTTCACGGTCTGGGTAAACAGTTGCTGCAGTAAGAGCAGCTGGAGCACCATAACCCATAGTTGCGTGCAAGCCTGAAGTAGTCCACTTTTGATCATCATGCAAGTTCAAAAGACGGCATGAGTCAACGTTAACGTTACCAACATCAATAGCAAAGATGGCATTGTCATCAGCCTTCTTGTTGATAACATCCCAGATTGGTTCAGGACGTACAGGCATTTCATCTGAGTTCTTAAAGCTTGCTTGCCATGCATCCCAGTTCTCACGGTCTGCAATAGCAGCCTTGTAAAGTGGTGATTCGCTACGTTCTTCACCAGCGTCAATAATTGCTCTCAAAGCCTTCTTAGCATCTGCAAGCATTGAGACATCAGTTGAGTGACGCTTACCAAACTTAGCTGAATCAACATCAATTTGAATAACCTTAGCATCCTTAGGGAACCATAAAACTGAGAATGGTGAGTTGTTACCTACCCAAACAACTAAGTCAGTTGCGCTTTGGACTTCTTGAGCAGCCTTAGGTCCGATACGGCCGATAGTACCCATGTATGCTGGGAATTTGTCTTCTACTACACCCTTGCCTAAGTATGATGACATAATAGGGGTCTTGAATTTTTCAGCAAATTCCTTAACTTCTTCACCAGCATCCTTTGCACCTAAACCAATGTACATAGTTGGGTTCTTAGCTTCTTTCAAAAGCTTAACAGCTTCTTCAACTGAAGCCTTAGTTGGTGCTGGATAATTGTCTGCTGGATGAGCATCCTTGTTTACACGGAAGGTGTCATCAATCTTTTGCCAACCGTAGTCCTTAGGAATAATGATAACTGCAGGACCCTTTCTTGCGTAGGCTTGACGGATAGCTTCATCAGTTAAAATTGGAATTTGTTCAGCGGTCTTAGCTTGGCGGCACCAAACACTAGCGTTCAAGAACCACTTGTCTTCATCAAAAGCTTGGAAGAAGTCAATATCTTGACGGCTAGTTGGAACGTTAGCAACAATTGCTACCATTGGAGTCTTGTCAAACTTAGCATCATACAAACCATTGAATAAGTGGGCAGCACCAGGACCAGCTGAACCGAAACATACACCCAACTTACCAGTTAACTTATATTCTGCAGAAGCAGCTAAAGCACCAGCTTCTTCGTGACGTACTTCAATAAATTTCATCTTATCTCTAAAGTCATAGATAGCGTTCATACTTGAGTCGAATGAACCACCTGGGAAACCGTAGATATGATCAATTCCCCAATCGTAAATAACTTTAAGCATTGCATCAGAACCATTAATTTTTGTCATATAAGTGCATCTCCTTAACTTTTGTTCTTTCATAATGTATTAAAACACTTTTTTTCACATTTGCAAACCGATAAAATCACCGTTATTACGCAAATGAAAACGCTTTTATGATAATAATAATTTCACAAACTTTACCAAATTCAATATCTCAAAAAGCTGAATGGTAGCGTTTTATATTGTGATTTGATGAACATTATTATACTAAATTTCACTTATTTTATGTATATTCATTGTTACTTATAGTAAAAATTTAAGAAAAAATTTTTTACAATTTATTTCATAGCTATCCAATTTAGAAAAACGTTATTTTATAATTTTGCGCATAAAAATAACGTAGAATACTATTCCTACGCTATTTTTGTGCTATTCTACTTTTTCACTCTAGAGTAACGCCCATTTTGAATGTAAACACTCAAAATTGCCAAATCAGCTGGGTTAACTCCTGAAATTCGTTCTGCTTGAGCTAAAGTTTCAGGACGAATTTTTTCAAATTTTTGCCGTGCCTCAGTAGCTAAACCTTCGATTTGGTCATAATCAATATCTGCTGGGATTTTTTTGGCTTCTTGTCTCTTTAAGCGAGCAATTCTGGTTTCTTCTTTCTTGATATAGCCAGCATACTTGATACCAATCTCAACTTGTTCTTTAACGTAACGATCGCCTGGAACTTTTTCACCAGTTAACCGTTCAATATCAGCAATAGTAACATTAGGGCGACGCAAGAAAACATCGGCCTTAACACCGGCCTTCATCGGTTCCTGACCAATACTTTGCAAAAATTCCTGCACTTCATCAGTTAAATGAACCGTAATTTCATGCAGTCTCGTCTTTGCATCTTCAATCGCATGCTTCTTTTCTTCAAATCGTGCGAAGCGTTCGTCAGAAATTAAGCCCAGATCATGACCATATTCAGTCAAACGCAAGTCTGCGTTATCATTGCGTAAAATCAAACGATATTCTGCTCTACTAGTAAGTAGACGATATGGTTCATTCGTCCCTTTGGTTACCAAGTCATCGATTAACACGCCAATGTAAGCATCGTTACGGCCTAAGGTAAATCCTGGCTTATCTTGAGCAGATAATGCCGCATTAATTCCTGCAATTAAACCTTGACCAGCTGCTTCTTCATAACCTGATGTTCCATTCATCTGGCCTGCAGTAAATAAATGCTTTACGTTTTTGGTTTCCAAAGTATGCTTCAATTGCCATGGTTCAACCACATCGTATTCAATTGCATATCCTGGTCGCATCATTTCCGCATGTTCTAATCCCGCAACAGAATGAATCATCTTTAATTGAATTTCTTCTGGCATTGAAGTTGAAAAGTCGCCTACATAAACTTCCTTGGTAGTCTTTCCTTCTGGTTCAAGGAAAATTTGGTGGCGATCCTTATCTGCAAAGCGGACAACTTTGTCTTCAATTGAAGGACAATAACGTGGGCCTACACCCTTGATAATTCCAGAGAACATCGGTGCACGGTCAAGATTGTTTCTAATAATCGTGTGTGTGGTTGGATTAGTATAAGTCATCCAACAAGAAATTTGTTTTTGTAAATAATCTTCATCACGACTTTCATATGAAAAGTGCCGTGGGGTTTTATCACCAGGTTCTTCCTCAGTTTTAGAATAGTCAATTGTATTGCCGTTAACACGTGGAGGAGTACCGGTTTTAAAACGACGCAGCTTAAAACCTAACTTTTCTAGATTTTCCGACAGCTTAATTGAAGGAGTAGTGTTATTTGGACCTGAAGAATAAGTCAATTCCCCAATAATAATTTTACCGCGAGCCGCTGTACCTGTAGTCAAAACAACGCTTTTAGCATGATACTTCGCACCAGTATTGGTAATCACACCTTTGCAGACGCCATCTTCAACTACCAATTCATCCACGATAGCCTGACGCAAGGTCAAGTTGGGCGTATTTTCGATCGTATCCTTCATGTGTTCATGATATTGCCACTTATCAGCTTGAGCACGTAGCGCACGCACAGCTGGCCCCTTACCCGTATTTAACATCCGCATTTGAATATAGGTAGCATCAATGTTCTTTCCCATTTGACCACCTAAAGCATCAATCTCACGGACAACTGTCCCTTTAGCTGGTCCACCAACAGATGGATTACATGGCATAAAGGCCACCATATCCAAACCAATCGTAACCAGCAAAGTTTTTTGTCCCATGTGGGCACTTGCCAACGCAGCTTCACATCCAGCATGCCCAGCACCGACAACGATTACATCATATTCATTTGAATCATATGTTTTAACCATTTTCATCCTACTTTCCTAAACAGAATTGACTAAATAATTGCGTGATTAATTCATCTGGGGCACTTTCACCAGTGATTTCACCTAAAGTATCCCAAGCACCAGTAAAATCAATTTGTGCAATATCAACAGGGACGCCATCTTCAACTGCTTGAATTACATCTTCCAATTCTTTCTTAGCCTTATGCAATAAGGAAGCTTGGCGTTGATTGGTTACCATAATTTGATCATTAGAATTTTCAATCCCAGCAAAAAATAGCTTATTAATCAATTCTTCAAGCGTATCTAAGTTTTGTTCTTTCAAAATCGAAGTTGAAATAACATCACTACCCGTTAGTTTCTCCATCTCAGTAGTTGTTATTTTTTGACCTAAATCCGACTTATTTAAGATCACGATTCGCTTCTTGTCCTTTGTCGCTTCAATTAAGGCTTGATCTTCAGCTGTTAATGCTTGACTAGCATCGATTAACAACAAGACCAGATCTGCTCGCTCCAAGGCCTTTTTTGATCTTTCTACACCAATTTTTTCCACCTTATCTTCAGTGTGGTGGATTCCAGCAGTATCAATTAGCTCTAGCGGTACTCCTTTTACAGACACATATTCTTCTAGCGTATCACGCGTTGTTCCAGCCACATCGGTCACAATCGCTTTGTCGCTTTGAGTCAGATAATTCAATAAAGAAGACTTTCCCACATTAGGACGACCAACAATTGCAGTAGCCAAACCATTGCGCAAGATTTTTCCTTCTTGTGCTGTCTTCAATAAGCGATTAATTTTATCAATTACTGATCTAGATGTGTCTGCCATCTGTTTTGCGGTAACAGTATCTGCATCATACTCTGGATAATCGATATTAACCTCAACGTTAGCCAAAGTATTCAGAATTTCCTGCCGCATTGCCTGAATCTTGTGTAACAATCCACCAGCTAATTGACCAACAGCCACTTGTCGTGCCTTATCCGTCTTGGCCCGAACGATATCCATCACACTCTCAGCTTGAGTTAAGTCAATTCGTCCGTTCACAAAAGCACGTTTAGTAAATTCACCAGGATCAGCCATTCGCGCACCGTGACTCAGCAACAATTGTAAAATATGATTAGTTACCACGATTCCACCATGGCAATTGATTTCTACAATATCTTCACGTGTAAAGGTCTTGGGTGCACGCAGCACTGTCACCATTGCTTCATCAATCGTTTTCCCAGTATCCGGATCGATAATATGACCATAGTGAATAGTATGTGTCGGCACCTTGCTTAGATCTTCGCCTTTAAAAACCTTATCAGCAATCTTAATTGCATCCTCACCAGACATTCTTACGATTGAAATTCCGCCTTCACCGATGGGGGTTGAAATTGCTGCAATAGTATCGAACTCTGTCAAAGTTTGAGCCATAATTCTTCCCTTTTCTCAATAAAAAAAGCGCATTATACCACCACGAATAACCATGATGGATAAAGCACTTTGACTACTTTATCTAAAAATCATTTTAGACTAATATTCTTTTATTTCTTTTTGCGTCCTAAACGCTTGTAAGCCCTTCTTAGTTTACGTTTGCGTTCACGCTCAGCCTCAGCCTTTGCTTCTTGCTCTCTTCTATATTTAATAGGGTTTTGCAAGATAAAGGTTTGAAGCGCCTGGAACAAGTTGGAAATTACCCAGTAAAGTGTAATAGCTGACTGGAAGTTTAAGGCCATCACACCAACCATGATAGACATTCCGTACATCATTACTTTGGTCATTCCATTTTGCGATGATTTTGGCGTCGATAATTGACTAATATACGTCGATAAGAACGTAAAGATCATTGCTAAAATAGGCATGATGTAATATGGATCGGGCTTGCTTAAATCCATCCATAAGAAGCGCCCAGTTTGTAACTGCGGTGTACGTAAAATCGCACCATACAGTGCATACATAACTGGCAACTGGATCAGGACAGGCAAACATCCAGTATAAGGATTTACGCCTGCTTCTTTATAAAGCTTGTTAGTTTCTTGTTGTAATAATGTTCTTGATTCAGTGTCACGTCCTGGATATTTCTTACGCAACTCATTAATTTGTGGTTGGATGCTTTGCATCTTAGTAGTACTTCGAATTGAAATAGCATTCAAAGGTACTAAGATGACACGAACAATGACGGTGAAGACAATAATTGCCCAGCCATAACTGTTCCCCATTAACTTAGCTAGCCACAAAATAAAAGCTGACATGTAATAAACGATCCAACGGTCCCACCAATTACCACTTGTATGTGAGATTGGCGTTGCTTGACCATTTGCTCCCGTAGTAGCACATCCTGTCAATACAACAGCAAGTATTGCTACTGCTAAGACTGCAAGAAGACGTTTGACATTTCTCTTGGTCAGAATGTCCTTCAATCTATTTTTCCTCAACTTTATCTGGCATTTCTTCAATAATATGAGCTAACGATAATGCGTGAAGCAAGTTTTTACGCACCTGAGCCATATTAAAATCGCGAGCATAAGGTCGCGTAATGATTAAAAAATCAACATGCGGATTAATCTGCAATTTTTCTTCATCAATCACGGCCCGAATATAACGCTTGAGTCGATTACGTGCGACTGCGGTATGACCAACCTTTTTGCCCACAGAAATTCCTACTCGAAAGTGTTTATTTTCTGTTTTTTCTACCTTATAAATGACAAAAGCTCGGTTAGCGACTGAGTCGCCAGATTCGAAAACTTGCTGGAAATCTTTTTCAGATTTTACTCGATAAGACTTTCTCAAAACGTTTCATTCCACTCTAGTAGACTAAAAAAACCACTGGGATTCAGTGGTTTAAGCAGATAAGACTTTTCTACCTTTTGCACGGCGTCTTGCTAAAACCTTACGGCCATTTGATGTGCTCATACGCTTCATAAAACCGTGAACACGTGAACGGTGACGCTTCTTAGGTTGGTAAGTTCTCTTAGTTGTCATATTAAACTGCACCTCCATAAATTTTTGTGCCAATTGCACAATTTCTTATTAAGGATAGCACGAAAAGCCATAAAAACCAAGTATTTTAAGAAAAAAAGACTTTTAAATCCCGTGAATATTTTCTAAAAATTCATTGTTTTTCATGTGGATAAAAAATAAAATATTTTTCTTACGTATAATTTCCACAAGATAATTCCCAACGTTTTCCACAACTCACATGGTGTTAAAAACTTAATTCACACCATGTGGATAACGCATATGGTATTTTACCTCAAGTATTGATAGAATAATATCCATAATTCACAGCTGTACTGTGCATAAATTAACAGTTTTGCTCTTATCATGTCAAAATGTGCATATCACTTTAATAGTTATCAACAGGCTGTGTACTTTGTTGATTTCTTTTTCACCTGTGGAAAACCAGTTAAGTAAATGGTAAAATAAATTTGCTTTTTACTAACTGGGGGAATGTACATTGTTCGACATTAATAAATTTTGGGAACACTTTAATGACGAGATGCGTGCTCGTTTCAACGAAGTTGCCTACAATGCATGGTTCAAAAATACTAAACCTATTTCATATAATGGAAAAACACATGAATTAAAAATTTTAGTTCAAAATCCTGTTTCTAAAGGTTACTGGGAAAAGAATCTATCTTCTCAATTGATTCAATCTGCCTACGGTTATGCCGACATCGAGATCTTACCTGTATTTAAAATATCTGAAGATGCGGATATTACAGAAAGGATCGTAACACCTGCGCCAAAGCGTGAAGCGCAAGTTCAACAGCCTAATTTGCCAGAAAAAGAATTCACTAAAGACTTGAAGTTAAACGAAAAATACACTTTTGATAACTTCGTTCAAGGGGAGGGAAACAAGTTGGCCGCCGGTGCTGCACTTGCTGTAGCCGACAGTCCTGGTAGTTTTTACAATCCTTTATTTATTTTTGGTGGCGTTGGTTTAGGTAAAACACACCTGATGCAAGCTGTTGGGCATCAAATGCTAGCAGAGCGACCTAACGCAAAAGTTGTCTATATACAGAGTGAAACTTTTGTTAATGACTTCATTAATTCCATCAAAAATAAAACGCAGGACAAATTCCGCGAAAAATACAGAACTTGTGACCTGCTTTTAGTTGATGATATTCAATTTTTTGCCAAAAAAGAGGGGATTCAAGAGGAATTCTTCCATACTTTTGAGACACTTTATAACGATCAAAAACAGATCGTAATGACTAGCGATCGGTTGCCTACAGAAATCCCAGATCTATCAGAGCGTTTAGTTTCTCGATTTACATGGGGCTTGCAAGTCGAAATTACGCCTCCCGATTTGGAAACCAGAATCGCTATTTTGCGACGCAAAGCTGAAACAGAAGGTTTGACTATCGATGATGGTACGCTTAACTATATTGCATCTCAAGTTGATACTAACATTAGAGAACTTGAAGGGGCTTTAGTTAAAGTTCAAGCTTATGCCACAATTGAAAAAGCAGATATTGACGTTAACCTTGCGCGTGAAGCATTAGTTGACCTCAAATTAGTTCAAAAAAATCGTGGATTACAAATCTCTAAAATACAGGAGGTTGTCGCAAACTATTTCCAAACTTCAACTGCTGAATTAAAGGGTAAAAAGCGTGTACGGCAGATTGTAGTTCCTCGGCAAATAGCAATGTATCTTTCTCGTGAATTAACAGATGCCAGTTTGCCAAAAATTGGTCAAGAATTTGGGGGAAAAGATCATACCACTGTCATGCATGCTTATGATAAAATCGACAAGCAGATGAAACTTGATTCTGATATCAAAACTGCTGTCTTTGACCTAAAGCAAATTTTGGAGCACTAAAAGTTATCCACTGTGGAAAAATAAACAAGTTTTACACAAGTTTTTAACCGTAACAAGTCCGTTATTTTAGGCTTCTTATGAGTTTTCAACAGAACTCACAGGCCCTACTACTACTAATTAATTATATAATTACTAATAAAGAGAAATCACACAGCTATTCTTGGGAGGAAAAACATGAAGTTTACAATTAATCGCAATCTGTTTATCGAAAACCTCAATAATGTAATGCGGGCCATCTCATCAAGAGCTACTATTCCAATTCTTAGTGGAATTAAGTTAGACTTAACAGAAGATGAACTTACGCTAACCGGTAGTGATACAGATATTTCAATTGAAATTCAAATTCCAGTCAATGATGATTTAAATGTGGAATCTACAGGTTCTATTGTTTTACCAGCTAGATTCTTTAGTGAAATCGTAAAAAAATTGCCAGGTAAAGACTTCTCATTTGAAGTAAAAGAAAGTTTTCAAACTCAGATCATATCTGAAAATAGTGAATTTACAATTAATGGTTTAGATGCTAATAACTATCCACGTTTACCAGAAATTCCAGATGCTGCTTCATTCACTATTTCTGGTAAAACTTTCCGTGAAATCATTAATGAAACGCAATTTGCTACTTCCAATGATCAAACACGAGCAATTTTAACTGGGGTACGTTTCTTCTTTAGTCCAGATAAAATTAAAGCTGTCGCAACTGATTCCCACCGTTTATCTCAAAGAACAATTGCTTTAGAAAACGGACCTCAAGCTGAAACTGATTTGATTATTCCTGGTAAAAGTTTGCAGGAATTAGCTAGAATCATTGGTGAAGCTGATCCAGAAGTTA
This sequence comes from Lactobacillus sp. UMNPBX15, assembly GCF_002553785.1. Lineage (NCBI taxonomy): Bacteria > Bacillati > Bacillota > Bacilli > Lactobacillales > Lactobacillaceae > Lactobacillus > Lactobacillus sp. UMNPBX15. Next base: position 17,067 of record NZ_PCYV01000027.1, on the reverse strand, counting down.
AAGTTTGCCCAGGTGATAACCAAGCTTTATTTGTAATTGGCAACTTGTCCTTCTATTCACGTCTTTTGGACGGAAATTATCCAGACACTGATCGCTTGATTCCGACTGAAAAGACCACTAGTGTTGAATTTGACATTTCCGAATTATCTAGTGCCCTTGAACGTGCCAGTTTGTTAACTCATGCTGGTCGTAACAACGTGGTTACTTTGACTTTAGATATAGAAAATCAATCAGCTAAGTTATCAGGTAAATCTGCAGAAATTGGTAATGTTGAAGAAGATGTTAGCTTCAGAAATCTTGAAGGAAACAATTTAGATATTTCCTTCAACCCTGACTATATGCGTGATGCGTTAAGAGCTTCAGTAACAGATTCTGTAATTATGAGTTTTACTAAGCCACTTCGTCCATTTATCATTAATCCAGATAAAGAAGACATTGAATTTGTGCAATTAATTACGCCAGTTAGAACATATTAATCAAGTACACAATATTTAGGTCATAAAAAGTCGTCAAATAAGGCGACTTTTTATTTTGCTTTTAAACGAAAACGCAAAATATTGGCGTATATTTATTTTTTTACCGTGCTAGTGTGATTAGGTTATTTTGAAAAAAAGCTCTGAAAAGGCTTATAAGAGCGATTTAGTTTGTTATTTGGGTTGAAAACTAATATAATTATATAGGTATAAAGCGTATTGAAGGTGAGCATTATTAAGTATTTTAAAGTTGACGGCGATCATATTACTTTGGGGCAATTCCTGAAGGAAGAGAGCATTATTTCATCAGGTGGACAAGCTAAATGGTACTTAAAAGATAATCCAGTAACTTTAAATGGTGAACTTGAAGATCGAAGAGGCAAAAAGATGCATGTTGGTGATCATGTAGTGGTTAATGGCCAAGAATATGAGTTTCGGTAGGGAAGTCAATGTATCTTGATCATTTTACTGTACAGAATTTTCGTAATTTAAAAAAGCTTGACGTAAATTTTGATTCAAACGTCAATATTTTTATTGGCAAAAATGCTCAGGGCAAGACCAATTTGCTAGAGGCAATCTATTTTTTAGCATTAACACGTTCACATAGGACCAATAATGATAAAGATTTAATTGGTTTCGGCGGTGAGTTTACCAATTTACTTGGGCATGTACATAAAAGCCAAGTGGATCTTGATTTACGTGTTTTGATCACCCAAAAAGGTAAAAAAGTATGGATTAATCGAGTTGAGCAGGCGAAGTTGTCTAAATACGTAGGTCAGCTGAATGCGATTTTATTTTCACCGGAAGACCTCGAGTTGATCAAGGGTGCACCAGCACTGCGGCGGAGATTTATGGATCAAGAATTTGGTCAAATAAATGCAGAGTATTTATACTTCGCAAGTAAGTATCGGCAAGTTTTAATTCAAAAGAATAATTATCTGAAGCAGCTAGCTAAAGGTAAGGCAAAGGATCAGGTCTTTTTAGATGTACTTTCAGATCAACTAGCTGGTATCGCCGCTGAAGTTGTCTTTCGACGATTTAAATTTCTTAAGTATCTTAGTCACTATGCTAGCGATGCTTATGCACATATTAGTTTAGGCAGTGAGCAGCTTTCAATTGCTTATCATCCATCAGTGGCTGACATCCAAGCTGATGACAGTACAGAAGAAATTTATCAAAAGATTTTAGCAAGTTATGCACGAAATAAGGCAAGTGAAATTCGCAAGGGGACAACTACTTCTGGGCCGCACCGTGATGATATTGAATTTAAACTTGATGGTCAAAATGCACATCTTTATGCTTCGCAAGGGCAGCAGCGTTCAATTGCACTTAGCGTCAAGCTGGCGGAAATTCAATTGGTGCATCAACTAACAGATGAGTATCCTTTACTCTTGCTGGATGATGTAATGAGCGAGTTAGATCATGGTCGACAAAGTGCGCTACTTAATTATATTCATGGGAAAACGCAAACCTTTATTACTACGACTGATTTAGAGGGGATTTCCTGGGAAATAATTAAAAAGCCGCGTGTGTATCACATTCAATCAGGCAAAATTAGTTTGGAGAAGGAGAATTAAATGGCTGATAATTCAAAAGAAAATCTTGAAAAGGTCAAAAAATATGAAAAAGAGGCTGACAAGTATAATGCCAGTCAAATTCAGGTTCTTGGCGGTCTAGAAGCTGTACGTAAGCGGCCAGGTATGTATATCGGTTCGACTAGTTCTCAGGGATTGCACCACTTAGTGTGGGAAATTATTGATAACAGTATTGATGAACGACTTGCTGGTTTTGCGACCAAGATTGAAGTTACGATTAACGAAGATGGTAGTGTCACCGTTCAAGATGATGGACGTGGGATTCCTGTAGATATTCAAGAAAAAACAGGTCGTCCTGCATTAGAGACTGTATTTACTGTACTTCACGCCGGTGGTAAATTCGGCGGTGGTGGATATAAGGTTTCTGGTGGTTTGCACGGAGTTGGGGCTTCAGTAGTTAACGCTCTGTCCACTAAACTTGATGTTACCGTAATGCGTGATGGCAAAAAGTACTTTATCGATTTCGATCATGGCCGTGTTAAGGATGAGATGAAACAAATTGGCACGGTTCCACTTGATGAACATGGGACGATTGTTCACTTCTATCCAGATCCAGATATTTTCACAGAAACTATTGTTTTTGATGACAAGATCTTGAAGAACAGAATCCGTGAATTGGCCTTTTTGAACAAGGGATTAACTTTAACCTTTACTGACAAGCGTAAAGACACTGCCGAAACAGATGTGTATAAGTTTGAAGGTGGGATTAAGGAATACGTTGCCTTTTTGAACAAGAGACAAGAAGTATTATTTGATGATCCAATTTATGTTGAAAGCACCTATAATGGCATTGATGTTGAAGTGGCTTTGCAATATACAAATGGCTATAAGACTACTTTGATGACTTTTGCCAATAATATTCACACCTATGAAGGTGGGATGCACGAGGCCGGTTTTAAGACTGCGTTAACACGCGTGGTTAATGACTATGCACATAAGTCTAAGATCTTGAAAGATAAGGACGATAATCTTTCCGGTGAAGACATTCGTGAAGGAATGACAGCTATTGTCTCAGTTAAGCACCCTAGTCCGCAATTTGAAGGTCAGACTAAGACCAAGTTAGGTAATTCGGATGCTAGAACTGCTGTAGATAAGGCTTTTTCAGAAACCTTTAGTCGTTTCTTGATGGAAAATCCTTCAGTTGGGCGCAAGATTGTAGAAAAGGGTCAATTAGCCGAACGAGCTAGAACTGCTGCCAAGCGTGCACGTGAAGTAACAAGAAAGAAATCTGGTCTGGAAATTGCTAATTTACCAGGTAAGTTAGCCGACAATACAAGTAACGATCCAAGTATTTCAGAACTGTTTATCGTCGAGGGTAACTCAGCCGGCGGTTCTGCTAAGCAAGGTAGATCACGTTTAACACAGGCTATTTTGCCAATCAGAGGTAAGATTTTAAATGTTGAAAAAGCTTCGATGGATCGAATCTTGGCTAACCAAGAAATTAGATCTTTATTCACAGCTTTAGGAACAGGCTTTGGTGCTGACTTTGACGTTTCAAAAGCACGTTATCACAAATTGATTATCATGACTGATGCCGATGTCGATGGTGCCCACATTAGAACCCTGCTGTTGACCTTGTTCTATAACTATATGCGCCCAATGATCGACAAGGGCTATGTTTATATCGCCAAGCCACCTCTATACCAAGTTCGTCAGGGGAAAGTGGTCAGATATCTTGATACTGACGAAGAATTGCATGATTACTTAGGTAGCTTGCAACCAAGTCCCAAGCCTACTGTGCAACGTTACAAGGGGTTAGGTGAAATGGACCCAGAGCAGTTGTGGGAAACTACTATGAATCCAGAAAATAGAAGACTGGATCGGGTAAGTCCTGAGTATGCTAAAGATGCTGACGCAGTCTTTGAGCTCTTAATGGGAAATGAAGTTTCACCAAGACGTGACTTTATTCAAAAGAATGCTAAATATGTTGAAAACTTGGATGCATAGGAGGATTAGATGGACGAGAATCAAACTCAAGATCGTAGAATTAAAAACGTCGATCTAACTAGCATGATGCGTAGTTCATTTTTGGATTACGCAATGTCAGTTATTGTTGCACGTGCTTTACCTGATGTTCGTGATGGCTTAAAGCCCGTACAACGTCGTATTCTTTACGGTATGAGCGAGTTGGGTGTAACGCCTGATAAACCATACAAGAAGAGTGCCAGAATTGTTGGGGAAGTTATGGGTAAGTTCCACCCCCATGGTGATTCCTCAATCTATCTTGCTATGGCACACATGGCACAAGATTTCTCATACCGTTACATGTTAGTCGATGGTCACGGTAACTTCGGTTCTGTCGATGGTGATGAGCCAGCCGCAATGCGTTATACCGAAGCAAGAATGAGTAAAATTGCTGTGGAAATGTTGCGCGATATCAACAAAAACACCATTGATTGGCAAAGAAACTATGATGATACCGAAAATGAACCGGTTGTCTTACCTGCTAGAATTCCTAACTTGCTTGTTAACGGTGCTAACGGGATTGCCGTTGGGATGACAACAAATATCCCGCCACATAACTTGACTGAAGTTATTAGTGGTTTACACATGTTAATGAAAAATCCTGATGCTACAACCAAGGACTTGATGAAAGTTATCCCAGGTCCCGATTTTCCAACTGGCGGAATTATTATGGGACGTGGTGGTATCTACCGTGCTTATGAGAGTGGTAAGGGTAACATTGTTGTTCGCGCCAAAACCAATATTGAGACTGAAAAGAGCGGCCGCGAGCGCATAATTGTGAGTGAAATTCCATTTATGGTAAACAAGGCTGAATTGGTGAAGAAAATTGCTGATTTGGCTCGAGAAAAGACTATCGATGGAATTACTGGTGTGCGTGATGAATCAGACCAGACAGGGATGCGGATTACCATTGATATTCGCCGTGATGCTAGTGCTAGCGTTGTTTTGAATAATTTATTCAAGCAAACTCAAATGCAGGCTAACTTTGGTATGAATATGGTGGCTATTGTTGATGGTGCGCCACACTTTTTAACCTTGAAGCAAATGCTGCAATATTACTTGGATCACCAAGAAGATGTTGTAACTCGCAGAACAAGATTCGAGTTAGCTAAGGCAGAGGCAAGAGCCCACATCCTTGAAGGGTTAAGAATCGCTCTGGACAATATTGATGAAATTGTCCACATTATCCGCAATAGTCAATCAAGTGACATTGCTAAAGCAACTTTGATTAGCCGCTTTGGCCTTGATGATAAGCAATCTCAGGCTATCTTAGACATGCGTTTGGTTCGCTTGACTGGCTTGGAGCGCGATAAGGTAGAAGCTGAATACAAGGAATTACAAGCTAAAATTGCTGACTACAAAGATATTTTGGCTAAGCCTGAGAGAATTGACCAAATTATCTATGACGAATTGCTTGATATTCAAAAACGATTCGGTGATAAGCGAAGAACCGAAATTGGTGCTAGCGAAGTCGTTTCAATTGAAGATGAAGATTTGATTGAAAAGCAAAATATTCTGTTGACGGTTACCCATAACGGCTATATTAAGAGAATGCCAATTCAGGAATTTAAGACTCAAAACCGTGGTGGTAAAGGTATCAAGGGAATGGGTGTACAAGATGGCGACTTTATTGAGCATTTGATTTACTCAAGTACGCACGATCTATTACTCTTCTTCACCAATGCCGGCAAGGTTTACTCTAAGAAGGCCTATGAAATTCCTGAATATGGCCGTATGGCTAAAGGCTTACCAGTAGTAAATCTTTTGCAATTGGAAAAGGGAGAAAAGGTTCAAACAGTCATTAACATTCCAGAAAATGCGGATGACAATTACTTGTTCTTTATTACCAAGATGGGTACCGTTAAACGGACACACGTTAGCGAATTTTCTAATATTAGAAATAGTGGTCTAATTGCCTTAACCTTGAAGGATGGCGACGAATTGAGTAATGTTTTGACTACTGATGGTAAGCAAAATATCTTGATCGGAACGCATTTAGGTTATGCGGTAACCTTTAGTGAAAACGATGTCCGGGCAATGGGTAGAACTGCTGCGGGTGTTCGCGGAATCAATTTAAGAGAGAATGACTATGTAGTTGGATCTGGCGTTTTAGGTGCTGATGATCAAGTCTTGGTAATCTCTGAAAAGGGCTATGGCAAACGGACGCCAGCCGCAGAATATCCAGTTAAAGGCCGTGGCGGTAAAGGCATTAAGACTGCCAATATTACTGAAAAGAATGGTCCTTTGGCCGGCGTAACAATCATCAATTCAAATAATGATGTTATGGTAATTACTACTGATGGGATTATGATTCGCTTCAAGATTGAGGATGTTTCTCAAACTGGTCGTAGTACAATGGGCGTTCGCTTAATTAAAGTCAATGACGGCAGTCAGGTTGCAAGCTTAACTATTGTTCCGACTGAAGAAGAACAAGATCAAACTGGTGACGATGACGAGCCCAAAAATGAATAATTAATTAAGAAAAACAAAAATTTTGAACTTTTAAAAAAATTATCAAACTTTTTTGCGTAATAAATAATGAGCAGTAAAAAAACTGTTAGGATCACGTGAAAACTGTTTGGTAATTTTTTGTTTATATGCTAAAATTAGAAATTGCGAGTAATATTCCATTACTCCTTGTTCTTGATTTTAGCAAGAACCATATAGTCCAAAAGGAGGTGCAATAGTCATGGCAACTACAAAGTACGAAGTAACTTACATCATCAAGCCAGATGTTGACGAAGACAACAAGAAGGCAGTTGTAGAAAACTACGACAAGGTTATCGCTGATAACGGTGGTACTATGGTAGAATCCAAAGACTGGGGCAAGCGTCGTTTCGCATATGAAATTGATAAGTATCGTGAAGGTACTTACCACATTATGACTTTCACTGCTGACAACGCTGACGCAGTTAACGAATTTAGCCGTTTGTCAAAGATTGACAACGCTATCTTACGTTCAATGACCGTTAAGTTAGATAAGTAATTTTAATTTATTATCCGTTATGTGATTTAGGAAAGGAAGGTACATGAGTATGATTAATAGAGTTGTACTTGTTGGCCGTTTAACACGTGATCCTGAATTACGTACTACTGGGAGTGGAATCTCGGTTGCTACGTTTACTCTTGCTGTTGACCGTCAATTTACAAATAGCCAAGGTGAGAGAGGCGCAGATTTCGTCAGCTGTGTAATTTGGAGAAAGTCAGCAGAAAACTTCTGCAACTTTACTTCAAAGGGTTCATTAGTTGGAATTGATGGCCGAATTCAAACCAGAAGTTATGATAATAAAGATGGGCAAAGGGTATATGTAACCGAAGTTGTTGTTGATAACTTCGCATTGCTCGAATCACGCAAGGATCGTGAAGCCCGCGGTCAAAATGGTGGTTATACACCAAATAGTGGAAATGCTGGCAGTCAACCTGCTAACAATTTCCCAAATAATGGCGGATCACAAGGTAATTCACAGACTAATAACAATCAAAATAATTCACAAGATCCATTTAGTGGCTCAGGTGATACGATTGATATTTCTGATGACGATCTACCATTTTAAACTAAATTAAAGAAAGGATTCTAGAACATGGCTCAACAAAGAAGAGGTGGCCGTCGTCGTCGTAAGGTTGACTACATCGCAGCTAACCACATCGACTACGTTGACTACAAGGATGTCGATCTGTTGAAACGTTTTATCTCAGAAAGAGGTAAGATTTTACCACGTCGTGTTACTGGCACTAGTGCTAAGAACCAACGTAAGGTAGCTAATGCAATTAAGAGAGCTCGTATCATGGGCTTGTTACCATTCGTTGCTGAAGACTAATTTAGATCGAAATAAACCAAAAGGACAGGACACAAGGTTCTGTCCTTTTTTCGTATAATAATTAAAAAAATTCTCTCTTCGTATTGTACCTACTGTTTTCAATCATGAGCCGGAATAAGGTATAATTAACACTGATATACTATATCTATTAGGAAGGATCTTCATGAAGGATTTTTTACGTAAGCTAGAGTTGCCTGAATTTATTAAGGATTCACGGCTGACAGCTTCTATAATCATTGCACTTTCTCTTTCATTATTGGGAAGCATTATTGCGATGATTATGAATCCATTGTTTGGTTTGGCAATGCTTTTAGTCTTTATTTTGACCGTTGCCTTTGCCATCTATGGGACCTATATTTTAGCGGGTAATGCAAATAGCTTTGCGGTTAATTTGTCTTACCGGATAAAGCGTAGTGAACAAGAAGCAATGATTAAGATGCCGTTGGGAATTTTGCTTTATGATTCGGATCACCAAATTCAGTGGGTTAATCCATATCTGCAATTATATTTAAAGAGTACAGATTTAGTGGGGCACACAATTGAATCAGTTGACCCTGATCTGAATAAGCTACTTAATGAAGCAATTGAGGCAAAAACAGCAGAAAATCATCTGGTTGATTGGGATGGTCACCGATTTGAAATGGTGGTCCAAAATAATTTAGGCGTAATATATTTATTGGATATTACGCGCTATGCCAAAATTGAAGATAAATATAAAGCTGAACGATTGGCGATTGGTCAAATTTTCATCGATAATTATGATGAGCTAAGTGAAGCAATGCATGATCAAGAATTGACCAGCATGAGTTCATATGTGCAAAATACATTGAGTGATTATGCGAAAAAGTTTAACGCATATTTAAAACGGATTGATGAAGACCATTTCTTGATCTTGATCCATATGCAAGAATTAGTTGAGATGGAGAAGGACAAATTCTCTGTTTTAGATAAGGTGCGTCAAGAAACGAGTAGAAACAATAGGCCACTTACTTTATCTATGGGAATTGCTTTTGGGAGTGATTCTTTGTCTGAAATTGCCAACCAGGCTCAATCTAACTTGGATTTGGCCCTAGGTCGAGGTGGAGACCAGGTTGTCTTACGTCAACCCGGTAAAGACGCCCGCTTTTATGGCGGTAAGTCTAATCCGATGGAAAAGCGGACTAGAGTTAGAGCAAGAATGGTTTCACAAGCAATTAGTGAACTATTTAAAGATGCCGATCAAGTTTTTGTTGTTGGTCATCAGCGTCCTGACATGGACTCAGTCGGTAGTGGGATTGGCGTAGTAAAATTAGCTCGTCTTCACGGAGTTAAAGCTAATTTTGTTTTAGATACTAATAAGACAAACTATGATGTTGGTCGCTTGGTCACCTTAATGCAACAGAAAAATCAGGATAAGGATATTTTTATTAACCCTGATGTAGCTTTAGCTCAAGTTACTGACAAGTCAATGTTGGTAATGGTTGATCATTCGAAGTATTCAATTACTTACTCACGGTCACTTTATGATCGTTTGAAGAATCGAATCATCGTTATTGATCACCATAGACGAGGCGAGGAATTCCCTGAAAATCCAATGTTAACCTATGTTGAACCATATGCTTCTTCGGCTTGTGAATTGGTCACTGAAATGATTGAATATCAGCAGCCAGCTAACGGTAAGCGAGTTTTGACCGATATTGAAGCTACAGCAATGTTAGCCGGGATTGTGGTCGACTCCAAGGAATTCTCGTTGAGAACAGGAACTAGAACCTTCGATGCGGCTAGTTACTTACGTTCAATCGGGGCTGACTCAGCAGTTGTAAGCATGCTCTTGAAAGAGGACATTGATAGTTTCCTCGAACGGACGCATTTAGTAGCCACTTTGAAGATGGTGAAGCCACATATGGCCGTATTATGTGGACCTGATGATAAGATTATAGATCCGATCATTACAGCGCAGGCGGCTGATACTGCACTTGATTTGGAAAATGTGGGTGCTAGTTTCGCAATTACGCGGCGCAGTGATAATACGATTGGTATTTCAGCTAGATCAATGGGTAAGATCAACGTTCAAATTATTATGGAAAAATTGGGCGGTGGTGGACATCTTTCTAATGCGGCAACACAGATTAAAGATGTTACTATTGAAGAAGCAAAACAAAAATTGCTTGATGCAATTGATGAATATGAAAAAGAAAATGATTAGGAAGGACAAATATGAAAGTTATTTTTACTCAAGATGTTAGAGGTCGAGGTAAGCGTGGACAAGTTAAGGACGTACCTGATGGATACGCACAAAATTACTTGATTAAGCGAGGCTTGGCTAAAGAAGCTACTAAAGGTAACATGAATACCTTGAAGCGTGTAGAAGCTAATGAAAAGGCTGCTTATGAAGCAGAAAAGGCCGAAGCAGAAAAGATCAAGGCAGAACTTGAAAAAGACGATACCGTTGTTAACTTCAAATCTAAGGCTGGTACTGATTCACGTTTGTTTGGCTCAATTTCAAGCAAGAAGATTGTGGAAGGCCTTGAAAAGCAATACGGTATCAAGGTTGATAAACGCAAGCTTAACTTGCCAGAACCAATTAAGACTTTGGGCTATACTAATGTTCATGCCAAATTATTTAAGGGTGTAGAAGCTACTATTCGCGTTCACGTTACTGAACAAGACTAATAAAAAGTGGTTGTGATTGATGGATAATATCGTTTCTCAACAAATTCCGCATGATCGCGATGCCGAAAGGGCAGTTCTGGGTGCGATTTTTATCGATCCTGAAGCCATTGCGGATGCTAGTGCGGTAGTTCAGCCTGAAGATTTCTATGAGCGGGCTAATCAAATTGTCTTTCAAGCGATGTTGGACTTGTCTGATCGCGGGGATGCAATTGATACGCTGACCTTGCAGGATGAATTAAACAAAAGAAATCAGTTAGAAGATATTGGTGGTATCGGTTATGTTTCTGAATTAGCGATGGCCACACCGACAGCAGCGCATGTTACCTATTATGCCAAAATTGTGCATAGGAAGGCGCTGCTTCGTCGTTTAATCTCTGCTAGTCAGAAGATTATCTCTAATGCAATCGATGGCTCTGACGATGTAACAGACATTCTAGATGACGCTGAAAGTGAAATTATGAATGTTTCGTCAGAGAATAGCACAGGCGGCTTTAGGACCATTAAAGAGATCGTTAATTCAGCGATTAATGATATTAATAATATTCCGGATGACGGAAATATGGTTACTGGCTTGCCGACTGGTTTTGCGGAATTAGATAAGATGACAACTGGTTTTCACGATGATGAATTGATCATTGTAGCTGCTCGTCCTGGTGTGGGTAAGACTTCATTTGCCTTAAATATTGCGCAAAATGTGGGTCTGCATACGGATAAAAGTGTTGCGATGTTCTCACTTGAAATGAGTGGGGAGCAGTTGGTTCAAAGAATGCTGGCTTCTGAAGGCTTAATTAATTCGCAGCACTTAAGAACTGGTCAGCTTGATGAAGAAGAATGGCGTAAATTGGTAGTGGCTTCTGGGTCACTAGCAGGTGCGCAAATCTTTATCGATGATACGCCCGGAATCAAGATGAGTGAAATTCGTGCTAAATCACGGCGATTAGCTAAGGAAAAGGGCAATCTTGGTCTTATTGTAATTGACTACTTGCAGCTGATTGAAGGGCCACGCAGTGAATCACGGCAACAAGAAGTTTCTGCTATTTCAAGACAGTTAAAAAAGCTAGCTAAAGAGTTGCACGTGCCTGTTATTGCCCTTTCGCAGTTATCACGGTCAGTTGAACAAAGACAAGATAAACGGCCTGTATTATCTGATATTCGTGAATCTGGGTCAATTGAACAGGATGCCGACATTGTTTCTTTCTTATATCGAGATGATTATTATCGCGATGAGCCTAAAGATGGCGAAAGTAGTGGCAGTCAAGATGAAGTTGGCGCAGAAGACGATAATGGTGAAGTAGAAGTCATCATTGAAAAGAACCGTTCCGGTAGCCGGGGGACGGTTAAGCTAATGTTTTCAAAGCCATTCAACCGTTTTTCAAATTTGGATTATGCGCATGATCCTAATGGTAATTAGAAAAAGCACTCGATGAGTGCTTTTTCTATGTTTGAATATAATACGAATAATATTTACATTTATAATGGAAATTGTTTATATTTTGCGTTGAAATGATACCATAAGTTTGCTATAACTATTACTGAAAAGAGTAATAACGAATATACTCATGGAGGAATAGCAAATTTATGAAATTTAAGAAGATTTTGCTTGGTGCATGTGCAGTTTTAGCAGCTGTGTCATTAGCAGCCTGCTCAAATAGTAAGAAGAGTTCATCTTCATCGAATGAACCTAAGGAATTGAACGTTGAATTTGTACCAAGTACCCAAGCAAATAAGATGGAAGCTAAGGCCAAGCCTTTAGGCACATTATTGCAAAAGCAATTACACATTCCAGTTCACGTAACCGTTTCTACCGACTATAGTGGGCTGGTTGAAGCAATGTCATCTAAGAAAGTTGACGTAGGCTTTATGCCACCATATTCTTACATATTAGCTCATAAAAAGGGAATTGCTGATGTTTTATTGCAAGCCGAACGTTACGGCTATGATGAACCATCCGGTAAGATGAATCATACCTTAATGCATAAGTATCGTGGTATGATCGTGGTTAAGAAGGGCTCAAAGATCAAATCTTGGAAAGACTTAAAGGGTAAAAAGATTGCGATTGGCGATCCTAGTTCTTCATCGGGCTATGTTTATCCAGTTGCGGAACTTTACAAAAAGGGTTTGAATGTAACCAAGGACTGCAAATTAGTTAATGTTAAGGGTGACGATCAAGAAGTGTTATCCGTTTTGAATGGGGATGTTGATGCCGCATTCGTCTTCTCAGATGCACGTAATATTGCCGCTAAGGATGACAAGAAAGCAATGACCGATGTTGTGCCAATCTACTTTACCAAGTGGATTCCAAACGATACTATTGCGGTTAGAAAAGATATGCCTAAAAAATTCAGAGTTAAGTTAGCTAAGGCTTTCAAGAATATTGCTAAGTCTAAGAAGGGTAAGCAAATTATCGAAAGCATTTATAACCATTATGGTTACGTTGAAGCTAAGGATTCCGACTTTGATGGCTTACGTCAATACCAAAAGATCGTTAACAAAGCTACTGGTGGCAGTAACTAAAATAGAATAATTTAATTGAAAGGGCTCACCATTACGGGTGAGTTCTTTTTGTTTCTATATAATATATCAGTTAAAATAGACATAAAAGAAATGAAGAAAGAAGAAAAATATGAAAATTGCGGTTTTGACTGATAGCTCGGCTTATTTGACTAAAGAGCAACAAGAAAAATATCAGATTGATGTTCTGCCTATCCCGATTATTTGGGGGAAGAAAGTTTACCATGATTTAGTTGATATTGGCTATGAAGAGTTTTATCAAAAATTAAGTGAAGAAAAAGAATTACCAACAACTTCTCAACCTTCAATCGGTGACTTAAAAGAAAAAATTAATGAATATGTTGAGCAGGGATATACAGATGTGATTGTGATTACTCTTTCAAGTGGTATCTCCAGCTATTTTTCAACGGTTCAAAGTGTTGCTGCAGAGGAAGATCGTATCAAGGTTCATCCATTTGATAGTAAGATTACTTGTGCAGGTGAAGCAGATTATGCCATGCTAGCAGGGCGACTAGTGCAGGCAGGAGCCAATATTGATTTAATTATGCATGATCTCAAGGACTTGCAAAAAACAATGGATGTGCGCTTCATGGTGGACGATTTGAGCCATTTAAAGCGGACTGGACGTTTATCTAATGCGGCTAGCTTTGTTGGTACGTTGTTCAAGATTAAGCCGATTTTATCGATGGATGTGCAAAATGAAGGCCATATTTCAGCGATTGCGAAAGAGCGTCAATATAAACGTGCATACAAGCATGTGCAAAATGATTTTGATAATTTGACTAAAAATATGCCGTATAAGATTCAGGACACAATTTTTGATTCACTTGATCCTGAGAAAAAGCAAGAGTGGCTGGAAGATTACCAAGCAAAGTTTCCTAAGTATAAGTTCGATACCAGCATTATCGGACCAGTTGTTGGCGTGCACGTGGGACAAGGAACAATGTCGATGATTTGGTGCCGTGATTTGGATACTTATTTTGATGAAAATGGGCGACCAATTGAAGGAATTGAGTCAAAAGTGGTTGAAGATCCAGCGTAAATCAACAAAAATAATTACATACATATGAAAGCCTTTACACATAAGGGCTTTTTTCTTTATAATATTAGCAGCATGAAAACTTTTTGGAGATAAATTTACAGAAAAGGATGAGAATATGGCAGAAAAGAAATATGTTGGTAGTATCGAAGCTGGTGGTACTAAATTTATCGTAGCTGTGCAAGATGTTGAAACAGGCAAGGAAGTAGCGCGTGATCGTATTCCTACCACTACTAACAAGGAGACTTTACAAAAAACAGCTGAGTTTTTCAAAAAGCACCCCGTTGATGCATTAGGAATTGGTACTTTTGGTCCAATTGATATCAATCCTAACTCTCGTACTTATGGCTACATTTTGGACACGCCTAAGCCAGGTTGGTCAGGTACGGACGTAAAGGGCTTCTTTGAAAGAGAATTAGGTATTCCGGTTGCCATGACAACCGATGTTAATGCATCATGTTATGGTGAATATGTTGCTCGCGGCCGCAATGATTCTAAGAGTTACTTCTATGCAACAGTTGGTACTGGCGTTGGAGCTGGAATTGTGCAAGCGGGTAAGTTGCTCGGTTTGAATAACCATCCAGAAATGGGCCACATGTTGGTTCGTCGTTATCCTGGTGATGATTATGAGGGTCACTGTCCATTCCATAATGATGCCTGTGTCGAAGGTATGGCTGCTGGTCCAAGTCTTGAAGGCAGAACTGGAATCCCAGGTGAAAAGTTGTCACGTGATAACAAGGTCTTCACTTATTCCGCATATTACATTGCCCAAATGCTCTTCAATGTTTATATGGCTGCTCGTCCAGATGTAATGATTGTTGGCGGTTCAGTTTTAAATGAAGATGATTTGGTTAAGGTAAGAAAGTTCTTTGATGAATTTAACAACAATTACATTGCCACACCCGATTTGAATGAATTAATTGTGCGTCCTGCTGTGGCTCACAACGGTTCTGCAACGCTTGGCGATTTTGAATTGGCTAAGAATTTGCTCAAATAAAAAAGCATAGATAAATTGAATAAGCAATAAAAAGGCTCAACTCGTTAAGAAAGACGTAAGGCGAGCCTTTTTTGACGTAATTTGACCTAAATGCGAGTAATATTAATTCTAGAAACGTAACCGGTTTATTAAGAAAGGAGCCCAACTATGAACAAATCAGATAGTGGCTTAAAAGACAAAGTTATCGGTAAAGTGAAAGAAGTCGAAGGTAAAATTACCGGCGATAAATCACGCGAAGTCCAAGGAAAAGCTCAACAAGCCAAGGGCAAAGTTAAGGACAAAGCCAAAAAATTAAAGGATGATCTGGAAAAAGACCATCAAATAGACGAAGATTGTTAAAGACTCAGGTCGACTAGCAATAGCTAAACAGAAAGCAAATAGGTGATCCTATGTTATCATGGATCTGGGTTTTAATCGTTGGCGCTATAATAGGTCTAATAGCTGGTTTCATAACCGGCAAGGGTGGATCAATGGGATTTATAGCTAATTTAATAGCAGGGCTGGTTGGTTCAACCTTAGGCCAAGCAATCTTTGGTTCGTGGGGGCCGCAAATGGCTGGGATGGCAATCGTACCATCAATATTGGGAGCCGTCATCTTGGTACTAGTGGTTTCCTTTGTACTAGGGATGCTTAGAAGAACTGAATAAAAATAGAATAAGAGAAAAAAGACATGCTTAGCATGTCTTTTTTTGTGTTTCATGTGAAACTATTTTAGCTTTTTTCGTTCATTTTCTTTCTCAGCTAAAAAACGTTGCTTAATTTCTTCAGGCAAAAGACTAGGAACAGTTTTATCATAAAATTCAAAGAAAATTGGTGCTTTATTAGAGTCATTGCTCTTGGGATATAAGGCAAAGTCACTTTCGCTAAACGGTAAGCTGATATTACCACGTAAAGCATTGATAATCTCACCGAACATATGCAAAACATAACGGCGCGTCTCAGGCTCTAATGACATGATTACGCGACTGAAACGGACAGTGCCTAATAATTTATTGGCTGTAATCTGGAACACATCGGTAATGTTCAATTCATCAAAAGCTTGAAAGAGGGCATCCCAGAGTTCGCCGCGTTGTTTTTCAGGAATGCTGTGATTGAAATCGATGAGCGAGTGGCGCAATGAGCGGGCACCTGAAGTTAAACTCTCAGCTAAAACAAAACTGTCACGCCCCACGGCCCAGCGGCGAGGATCATGTTGTTGGACCATCGGTGCAGTGCTTTTGACGATTAAAACGTGTTCAGGATGATCAAGCATGGTGCCAATGATTGAAGCTTCTGGGAGGTAGGTCTTCATTTTATACATGCTGCGAGTGAAACCAGGAGAGTTCCAGACCTGGCGGAAAAAGCCGGGGCCGTCAAAGCTAAAGGCTTTGATAATGCGGTCTTGCAATTTTGGCTCGGCTACGCTTAAAGCATATTCAGCGTAATTGCCGCCCTTAGAATGCCCTGCTAAATAAATTTTGTCATGGGGAAAGGCGGCAGCCATTTCTTTGAGATAATTGGCAGCAACATCTTGACCATAAACTTTGGGCATGTAGTTCATATTCATGTCTTCGTTCCAGCCGATGATTGAGTTGTCGGTTCCGCGGTAAACGATGATAATTGTATTATCGGTTAGGCGAAAAGTAGCCGCGGTAAATTGAAGTGGATAAGGATCCTTTTCCAGCCGATTAGTCCAATTAAGGATTTTGATGTCGCCTAGACGAGGTGATTTAGGTAAAAGAAGAATTTGATCGCCAGCTAAATCTTTCATTTGAACTTGAAATGAAGGAAGGACGTGTAATTTTTCTGCGACTTCACTTAAGGTATGTTCCTTAGCAGATTTGTCGACGGGTAAGTAGATGATTGAGGCGAAGAGGGATGCGTCCACGCTATTAAAAGGCCGTTCTTTAAAAGAAAGATCTCCCCGCCAACGTAAATAATCAAGTGTTCCAGCCATAATCTCATCCTTTCATTAATTAGGCAATGTTAGAAAATATTGGTTAAATATATCCACTTTATTTTATTTGAATACATTTTC
>NZ_PCYV01000026.1:0-33347 GCF_002553785.1 Lactobacillus sp. UMNPBX15 | reverse complement strand
ATCACCTTGCCATGGTGGGGGTCGCGGGTTCGAATCCCGTCTTCCGCTCCAAGATAGAAGGCTCACCAAGCGGTGAGTCTTTTTTTACGGGAAATAGCTCAGTTTGGTAGAGCGCTACGTTCGGGACGTAGAGGTCGCCGGTTCAAGTCCGATTTTCCCGATATACAAGCTATCCGTTTGGGTAGCTTTTTTCTTTTTGTTATAATATCTTTTAAAACTTAAAGGGAGATTAAAAATGACGGCAACTACTGAAGAAAAATACAAATTATTAGTGGAGCAAGCTAGAGCTTTGATTGAGGGAGAAGATGATTGGATTGCTAATACAGCTAATTTATCTGCTCTTTTGTTTAATTCGTTAAATGATGTGAATTTTGCAGGTGTTTATCGCTATGAAAATGATGAACTGATATTGGGTCCATTTCAGGGGATGCCAGCATGTGTTCATATTCAAATGGGAAAAGGTGTTTGTGGTACGGCTGCACAAGCAAAAACAACGCAGATTGTTAAGGATGTACATGAATTTGCTGGTCACATTGCTTGTGATAGTGCTTCAAATTCGGAAATCGTTGTCCCAATTTTTAATCAGGGAAAACTTTGGGGCGTCTTTGATTTTGATTCGACCAAGCTAGCTAATTTTGACGAAATTGATAAAAAGTATTTAACTGAAATAGCGGAAGCAATTTTTGCGTAATTATTAGAATTGGACATAATGAAGTTGAAGATAAGTCAAATTGTTTTACTTACTGACAAAAGAAAAGTAAAATACCATAACGTATTTTAAAGGGTGGTGTTTGTATGGAAAATTCATATAGTAAGAGCGTTAATCAAGTATTGAAAATTGCACGTGAACAAGCACAAAATTTTCATCATCGCTTGATTGGCACAGAACATGTTTTATTGGCTCTAGTAATTGAAACTGACGGTGAAGCAGGAAAAATCTTGCGCTCATGGGGATTAACACCAACTGCAGTACGTGAAGAGATTGAGCGTTATACCGGTTATGGCTCTGCCCCTAAGACAAGCTACATGGAAATGTCACCACGTTTGAGTTTAGCTTTGGATTATGCTAGAAGACGAGCTAATGACGATGGAGTTAAGGAAGTTAACACTAATCATGTTTTGCTGGGAATTACTGCAAGTGAGCAGGTTTTATCAGCAATGATTTTGAAAAACTTGAATGTTGATATTCCTCGCTTGCAGCAGGATGTTGAAGATAGTTTGAGTCAAGACCAAGACTTTGGTGATTCAGCTAATTGGCTGGGTGATGATAACACGACGACTGGTCAAAAGAAGCGCAAGAGCACTACTCCTAACTTAGATAAGGTAGCGGTTAATTTAAATCAACGTGTGCGTAATGGCGAGATTGATCCGGTGATTGGCCGTGACCAAGAAATTAAGCGTGTGATTCAAATTTTGTCTCGACGGACTAAGAATAATCCTGTCTTAGTTGGTGAACCAGGAGTTGGTAAGACTGCTGTTGCTGAAGCGATTGCAACTGAGATTGTCAACAAAAAAGTGCCACAGGATATGCTTAAGAAACGGGTAATGGCCTTAAATTTAGGTAGTTTAGTTGCTGGGACTAAGTATCGTGGTGAGTTTGAAGACAGAATGAAGAAAATCCTGAACGAAGTCACCAAGGATGGCAATGTCATTCTCTTTGTTGATGAAATGCATACTTTAATTGGTGCTGGTGGTGCTGAAGGTGCAATTGATGCTTCTAATATCTTGAAGCCTTCGCTTGCTCGTGGCGATATTCAAATGATTGGTGCAACTACTTTTAATGAATATCAAAAGTACATTGAAAAAGATCAAGCTTTGGCACGTCGTTTTCAACAAGTGCGCTTAAGTGAGCCTTCAAGAGATGACACTTTGACAATTATGCGTGGCTTGAAGTCGAAATATGAAAAGTTCCATCATGTGACTATTTCTGATGAGAGCTTGAAGGATGCAGTTGATTTGTCAACGCGCTATATTTCGGATCGCTTTTTGCCAGATAAGGCGATTGACTTAGTAGATGAAGCTAGTGCCGCAGTTAAGATTCGTAATAACATTAGCAATGATGCTGAGCTAGAAAAAGTTAATGAGCAAATTAAGAAACTGATTACGCAAAAGAATATGGCTGCCGCTAGTCAAAACTTTGTTAAAGCTGCTCAATTGCAGGATGAGCAGAACAACTTAGAAATGCAACGTGAAGCAATGGTAGAGAAGTTGAAAGACAAAGTTAGTGCTAAAGCTGTGGTTGAGCCAGAAGATATTGCTAAAGTGGTTTCCGACTGGACTGGCGTCCCTGTTACTCAAATGAAGCGTAATGAGTCACGGCAATTGGCTAACTTGGAAAAGATCTTGCATCAACGCGTGATTGGACAAGATAAAGCTGTTTCTGCAGTTGCCCGTGCTATTCGTCGTAGTAGAAGCGGGATTAAAGATGAACGTCGTCCGATTGGTTCCTTCTTGTTCCTAGGTCCAACTGGTGTTGGTAAGACAGAACTAGCTAAGTCAGTTGCAGCAGCAATGTTTGGCTCGGAAGACAATTTGATTAGGCTAGATATGTCTGAATATATGGACCAAATTGCTTCAAGCAAATTAATTGGCTCGGCACCAGGTTATGTCGGTTATGAAGAAGGCGGTCAATTATCTGAAAAGGTTCGTCGTCATCCGTATTCGGTTATTTTGCTTGACGAAGTAGAAAAAGCTCATCCAGATGTCTTTAACTTGCTTTTGCAGGTTTTAGATGAAGGATTTTTGACTGACTCCAAAGGTAGAAAAGTCGACTTTAGAAATACAATTATAATCATGACTTCTAATTTAGGTTCTCGTTCGCTCTTTGATAATAAGGCAGTCGGCTTCAATGCAGATAATGCAGATCCAGCCAAGGCGAGATCAGCTAAAGTTGAACAAGCAATCAAACAATTCTTCCGCCCAGAATTTTTAAATAGAATCGATGAAACTATTATCTTCGATGAACTAGATAAGAAGCAGCTGCGCAATATTGTAACTTTGTTAACGCACAAGCTGGTAGTTCGTTTGCAAAAGAAGGGTATCGAATTGAAGCTATCACGGGCAGCACTGGATCAGATTGCACAAGATGGTTATGATCCAGAAAATGGTGCTCGACCATTGAGAAGAGCAATTCAAAATGATATTGAAGACAAGATTGCCGAGATGTTGATTGTAGGCGAAGTTAAGTCAGGCGACACTTTGAAAATTGGTAGTCAGCATGGACATTTGAAATTTGAAGTAGTTAATCCGAAGAAAGAAACTGTAAAAGTCAAGTGATATTGGTGCTATACCTTGACAAAATGCTGAAAATATCATATAATTTTTGCTGATTTAAAAAGACTGAGATTCAGGATTTTGCTGATCTATTGTCCAGCAAAATGATAAGGGACAAAAACGACAATTGTTGTTTTTGTCTTTTTTATGCCTAAAATTGCAGTTTTTTGAATTTGTAACAGAAATGTAATATTTGCTTTCTTAGACAGAAAGGATGTTTTTCCTTGTTAAATGGACACGTAGTGAACTACGGTAAACATCGAACTAGACGTAGCTTCTCCCGCATTAAGGAAGTATTGAAGTTACCTAACTTAACTGATGTTCAAACCGAATCATATAAGTGGTTTCTTGATAAAGGCATTAAAGAAGTCTTTGATGACATTATGCCGATTAGCGATTTCTCAGGTAAGCTTTCATTAGAATATGTTGGCTATAAATTGCAAAAGCCAAAGTATACAGTTGATGAAGCCCGTAACCATGATGCAACTTATGCTGCACCAATGCACGTTACCTTGAAATTGACTAACCAAGAAACTGGTGAAATTAAGACTCAAGATGTTTTCTTTGGTGATTTGCCATTAATGACCGAATCAGGTTCATTTATTGTTAACGGTGCTGAAAGAGTTATCGTTTCACAATTGGTAAGATCACCTGGTGTATATTACACTGGCGATTATGACAAGAATGGTCGTCAAATCTTTGGTACTACTGTTATTCCTAACCGTGGTGCTTGGCTTGAATATGAAACCGACGCAAAGAACGTTTCATTTGTTCGTGTAGACCGTACTCGTAAATTGCCTCTTACTGTATTGATTAGAGCAATGGGTATTGGCTCTGACAGTGACATTATTGATATGTTTGGTCAAAGTGATACTTTGCAATTCACTTTGGACAAGGATGTTCATAAGAACCCAGCTGACTCACGTGTAGCTGAAGCCTTAAAAGATATCTATGAAAGACTTCGTCCAGGTGAACCAAAGACTACTGATTCTTCACGTTCACTTTTGTATGCCCGTTTCTTTGATCCACGTCGTTACGATTTAGCACCTGTAGGTCGTTACAAGATCAATAAGAAGCTTTCACTTAAGAACCGTTTATACGGTCAAACTTTAGCTGAAACTTTAGCTGATCCAGATACTGGGGAAATTGTTGCTAAGAAGGGTACTGTAGTTACCCACGAAGTAATGGATAAGTTAGCTCCATATCTTGAGCGTGATGACTTTAAGATGGTAACTTACCAACCTTCAAAGGAAGGCGTATTACCAGATCCTATTACAGTTCAAGAAATTAAGGTTTACTCAAAGGTAGACCCTGAACGTGAAGTTAAATTAATGTCAAATGGTCATATTGCTGATAACGTTAAGCATTTGACTCCAGCTGATGTTTTAGCTTCAATCAATTACTTCTTTGCATTGCAAGATGAAATTGGTACTACTGATGATATCGACCACTTGGGTAACCGTCGTATTCGTCGTGTTGGTGAACTTCTTCAAAACCAATTTAGAATTGGTTTGGCACGTATGGAACGTGTTGTTCGTGAAAGAATGTCAATCCAAGATCCTTCAACAGTTACTCCACAACAATTGATCAACATTCGTCCAATTGTTGCAAGTATTAAGGAATTCTTTGGTTCATCACAACTTTCACAGTTTATGGATCAACATAACCCATTAGGTGAATTGACTCATAAACGTCGTATGTCAGCCTTAGGGCCTGGTGGTTTGACCCGTGACCGTGCTGGTTATGAAGTTCGTGACGTTCACTATACTCACTATGGTCGTTTGTGTCCTATCGAAACTCCAGAAGGTCCTAACATTGGGTTGATCAACTCACTTGCTTCATATGCGATTATTAATAAGTATGGTTTTATCGAAACCCCATACCGTCGTGTTTCTTGGAAGGACCACAAGGTTACTGATAAGATCGACTATTTGACTGCTGACGAAGAAGATAATTACATTATCGCTGGTGCCAACACTCCATTGAATGATGATGGTTCATTTAAGGAGAAGTTGATCTTGGCTCGTCAAAAGGAAGATAACGTCGAAGTTTCTCCAGATAAGATTGACTACATGGACGTTATTCCTAAGCAAGTTGTTTCTGTCGCTTCAGCATGTATTCCATTCCTTGAAAACGATGACTCTAACCGTGCTTTGATGGGTGCAAACCAGCAACGTCAGGCTGCACCATTAATTAATCCGCATGGTTCACTTGTTGGTACTGGTATGGAATACCGTGCTGCACACGATTCAGGTGCTGCTTTAATCGCTAAGGCTGCTGGTGTAGTTGAATACGTTGATGCTAATGAAATCCGTATTAGACGTGAAGATGGTACTTTGGACAAATACACACTTGAAAAGTACCGTCGTTCAAATAACTCTAAGTCATACAACCAAACTCCTAATGTTAAATTAGGTGATCAGGTTGACAAGAGTGATGTAATTGCTAACGGTCCAACTATGGATCATGGCGAACTTGCTTTAGGTCAGAACCCATTGATTGCCTTCATGACTTGGAATATGTACAACTATGAAGATGCCATCATGCTTTCTGAACGATTAGTTAAGGATGATGTTTATACTTCAATCAGTATTGAAGATTATGAATCAGAAGCTCGTGACACTAAGTTAGGTCCAGAAGAAATTACTAGAGAACTTCCTAATATTGGTGAGGATGCTTTGAAGGATCTTGATGCTGATGGTATCGTTCGTGTTGGTGCAGAAGTCCACGATGGCGACATTTTGGTAGGTAAGGTAACTCCTAAGGGTGTAACTGAATTATCTGCTGAAGAAAGATTACTTCACGCTATTTTCGGTGAAAAAGCTCGTGAAGTTCGTGATACTTCACTTCGTGTACCACACGGTGGTGGCGGTATTGTTCAAGACGTTAAGGTTTATACTCGTGAAGCCGGCGATGAACTTTCACCAGGTGTTAACACAATGGTTCGTGTTTACATCGCTCAAAAGAGAAAGATTCAAGTTGGGGACAAGATGTCTGGTCGTCACGGTAACAAGGGTACTGTTGCTGCAGTTGTTCCAGAAGAAGACATGCCATACTTACCAGATGGTACTCCAGTAGATATTTGTTTAAACCCAATGGGTGTTCCATCACGTATGAACATCGGACAGCTTCTTGAATTGCACTTAGGTGCAGCTGCTCGTCAATTGGGCATTCACGTTGCAACACCAGTATTTGATGGTGCTGACGAAAATGACGTTTGGGACACAGTTCGTCAAGCAGGTGTTGATAAAGATGGTAAGACCGTTGTTTATGATGGTCGTACCGGTGAACCATTCCACAACCGTGTATCTGTAGGTGTTATGCACTACTTGAAGTTGACCCACATGGTTGACGACAAGATCCACGCACGTTCAATTGGGCCTTACTCATTGGTTACTCAACAACCACTTGGTGGTAAAGCACAATTTGGTGGTCAGCGTTTTGGTGAAATGGAAGTTTGGGCCCTTGAAGCTTATGGTGCTGCTTACACATTGCAAGAGATTTTGACTTACAAGTCAGATGACGTTGTTGGTCGTGTAAAGGCATATGAAGCTATTGTTAAGGGTGAAAAGATTCCTAAGCCAGGTGTTCCAGAATCATTCCGTGTTCTTGTTAAGGAACTTCAATCATTAGGTTTGGATATCCGTGTTCTTGATATGAACCATAATGAAATTGAACTTCGTGATATGGATGAAGACTCAAGTGAACACTTGAACATCGATACTTTGTCACGGATGGCAGAAGAGCAAGAAAAGAAGAAGTTAGCCGAAGAAACTGGAAAATCAGAAGATAAAGACAGTAAAGAAAATGCAGATAAGCCGGTAGCTCCTGCAGATGAGTCTGACGATAAAGTTTCTAAATAGTAGGAGGTTAAACTTTTGATCGACGTAAATAAGTTTGAAAGTATGCAAATTGGTCTTGCATCACCTAACAAGATCAGAAGCTGGTCATATGGTGAAGTTAAAAAGCCAGAGACCATCAACTACCGTACTTTAAAGCCTGAAAAAGATGGCTTATTTGATGAGAGAATTTTTGGACCAACAAAAGATTGGTCATGTGCTTGTGGTAAGTACAAGGGCGTTAGATACCGTGGTATCGTTTGTGACCGTTGTGGTGTTGAAGTTACTTCTTCAAAGGTAAGAAGAGAACGTATGGGTCATATTGAATTGGCTGCACCTGTAACTCACATTTGGTACTTTAAGGGTATCCCATCAAGAATGGGATTAGTTTTGGACATTTCTCCAAGATTACTTGAAGAAGTTATTTACTTTGCTGCATACATTGTAATTGATCCAGGTGATACTGACCTTGAACCTAAGCAATTATTAACTGAAGCTGAATACCGTGAACAAAAAGCTAAGTACGGTAACCGTTTTGAAGCTAAGATGGGTGCTGAAGCTGTTCGCGATTTGCTTAAGAAAGTTGACCTTGATAAAGAAGTTAAGGATTTGAAGAAAGAACTTCAAACTGCCACTGGTCAAAAACGTACGCGTGCAATTAGACGGTTAGATATCTTGGATGCCTTCAAGAATTCAGGTAACAAGCCTGAATGGATGGTAATGGATGCCGTTCCAGTAATTCCACCAGATCTTCGTCCAATGGTTCAACTTGAAGGTGGCCGTTTTGCAACTTCAGATTTGAACGATTTGTACAGACGTGTAATCAACCGTAACAACCGTTTGAAGAGATTGCTTGATTTGAACGCACCTAATATTATTGTTCAAAACGAAAAGCGTATGCTTCAAGAAGCTGTTGATGCTTTAATTGATAACGGTCGTCGTGGTCGTCCAGTTGTTGGACCAGGTAACCGTCCATTGAAGTCACTTTCACATATGCTTAAGGGTAAGCAAGGACGTTTCCGTCAAAACTTGCTTGGTAAGCGTGTTGACTACTCTGGTCGTTCAGTTATCGATGTTTCACCAAAATTGAAGTTCTATCAATGTGGTGTGCCACGTCCAATGGCTTTGGAATTGTTCAAGCCATTTGTAATGCATGAATTAGTTAAACGTGGAATTGCATCAAACATCAAGAATGCTAAGCGTAAGATTGACCGTGAAGATGACGATATCTGGGATGTACTTGAAGATGTGATTAAGGAACGTCCAGTTCTTTTAAACCGTGCACCTACTCTTCACCGTTTGAGTATTCAAGCCTTTGAGCCAATCTTGGTACCAGGTAAGTCAATTAGACTTCACCCATTAGCTTGTGAAGCCTACAATGCCGACTTCGATGGTGACCAGATGGCTATTCACGTACCACTTTCTGATGAAGCTGTTGCTGAATCAAGATTGTTAATGTTGGCTGCTCACCACATTTTGGCTCCTAAGGATGGTAAGCCAATTGTTACTCCATCACAGGATATCGTTTTGGGTAACTACTGGTTAACTCAGGCCGAACGTGGTCGTGAAGGTGAAGGTATGATCTTCAGCTCACCAGCAGAAGCTGCTGTAGCTTACGAAAATGGCGATATTCACTACCATACCATTATTGGTATGTCTGCAGATGCTATGCCTAAAAAGCCATGGCCTAAGGGACATGAACACGGCATCTTTATTACCACTTATGGTAAGATTGTCTTCAATCAATTGTTCCCAGATGATTACTTCTATATCAATGAACCAACTGAAGAGAACTTGAACAATCCGTTGGATGCTAAGTACTTCTTAGGTGAAGGCGAAGAGATTGATAAGAAGATCGATGAAGTAGGCGATGATTTAATCGCTAGTCCGTTTAAGGGAAGCTTCTTGTCAGATTCTATTGCTACTATTTACAAGTATTACAAGGTTCAAAGAACTTCAGAATACTTGGATGATTTGAAGAAGTTAGGCTACACTAGCTCAACTACTTCAGGTATTACTATTGGTATGACTGACGTTCCAGAAATCCAAGATAAGGATGAAAAGGTAGCCAAGGCACGTAAACAAGTTGATGTTGTTTCTAAGCAATTTAGACGTGGTTTGATTACTGAACAAGAACGTCACGACCGAGTAATTAGTATTTGGAATGCATGTAAGGACAAGATCCAAAACGAAATTGCACAAATTCACGCACCTCGTAATCCAATTTCAATCATGGCAGACTCAGGTGCCCGTGGTAACATTTCTAACTTTACTCAGTTAGCCGGTATGCGTGGTTTGATGGCCACTCCTAACGGTGGTTTGTTCGAAATTCCTGTTACTTCAAACTTTAAGGAAGGTTTGTCAGTATTGGAATTGTTCATGTCTACTCACGGTGCTCGTAAGGGTATGACTGATACTGCATTGAAGACTGCTCAGTCAGGTTACTTGACTCGTCGTTTGGTTGATGTTGCTCAGGACGTTATTATTCGTGATGACGATTGTGGTACTGATCGTGGTATTACAGTTAGTGCCATCATGGAAGGTGACGAAATGATCGAACCATTATTTGACCGTTTGGTTGGTCGTTTCACTGCTGAGACTGTTAAAGATCCTGAAACTGGCGAAACTATTGTCGGCAGAGATGTCATGATGGATGAAAACATGGCACACAAGATTTGTGATGCAGGTGTAACTCACGTTAAGATTCGTTCAATTCTTACCTGTGATACTCCTCACGGCGTATGTCGCAAGTGTTACGGTATGAACCTTGCTACTGGTGAAGAAGTTGAAGTTGGTGAAGCAGTTGGTACTGTTGCTGCTCAATCAATTGGTGAACCAGGTACTCAGCTTACTTTGAGAACTTTCCACAACGGTGGTGTTGCCGGTGCTGAAGATATCACTCAAGGTTTGCCTCGTGTGCAAGAATTGTTTGAAGCACGTAACCCTAAGGGTCGTGCAACCATTTCTGAAGTTGATGGTGTAATTGATTCAATTCAAGAAAACCCAGCAGAACATACTCGTGAAATTACTGTTAAGGGTAAGATTGATACTAGAAGCTACAGTGTTCCTTATACAGCTTCAGTTGCTGTTAGCGAAGGTGACTACGTTCATCGTGGTGACAAGTTAACTCTTGGTTCTGTTGATCCTAAGGAATTGATTCAAGTTACTGATACATTAACTACTGAAAAGTACATCTTAGCTGAAGTTCAAAAGGCTTATAGAATGCAGGGTGTAGACATTGCCGACAAGCACGTTGAAGTGTTAACTCGTCAAATGCTGCAAAAGGTTCGTGTCCTTGATCCAGGTGAAACTGACATCTTGCCAGGTGAAGTTATGGATATTGGTCAATTTAGAGACCGCAACAAGGAAGTTATTATTTCTGGTGGTATTCCAGCAACTGCTCAAAGCGTTATCTTGGGTATTACTAAGGCTGCTTTGGAAACTAACAGTTTCTTGTCAGCTGCTTCATTCCAGGAAACCACACGTGTTCTTACTGATGCATCTATTAGAGGTAAGAATGATCCACTTCTTGGACTTAAGGAAAACGTTATTATCGGTAAAATTATTCCAGCTGGTACTGGTATGCCTGTATACCGCAGCATGGAACCTGAAGCTGACGTTAAGAAGCCAGATTCAGTATACTCAATTGCTGATATTGAAAAGCAAATGAAAGAAAAGGATAAAGCTAAGCAAGACTAAGCTTTATTGAAAATAAATAAGCATTTCCAATCTTTTAAGAGCGGGAATGCTTATTTTTTGTCTAAAAAATTAATTGGGTTAGTACTAATCCTAGGAAAATATATGGAATAAATGGATAGCGATGGTTAATAGGAGTTTTTTCAATAAGAAAAATTGCAATTACCAAGATTGAAGCAAATAGAAAAACTAAATTGGCAAATGATGGGGTGAAGTAGCAAGCGATAATTAAGTAAATTAATAAATCGCCTAGCCCCATTTTTCTTTGCATTATGCTATAGCTAAAAATTCCTAGCAATAATGTAAAAGAGATCCAGTCGATTAATGTAAAAGCTGCAAATTGGTTGAATAAAATCGCAACGCTAATGGCTGGAATTAGTAGGAGAAGATCAAATTCTTGCTTTTGATAATCAGAGATTGCAACGACTAAAAGCGAAAAAAGCAAAATAGCGGTAATAATGTCCTGTGTCTTACTAAAATCGAGTAAACAAAAGGCAAAGCCGCCAATTAATTCAAATAAAAATAATTCAACTGGAATTTGTTGATAACAATAACGACATTTTCCTTGAAGAAAAAGATAAGATAATAATGGAATTTCATCCAAAATTGATAATTCAAGGTGACAGTTGTTGCACTGAGAACGTGAGTAAATAAAATTTTTATCATTCCAGTGCTCGTAAACTACTGCTGCGTGAGAAGCCAAGCAACTTCCAATTATAAAGTTAGTAAAAATAAATAAGTATTTCAAAAAAACACCTCCACTATTTATTACGCAAAAATAGCCGATTTTTATTTTTTTATTTTGAAAAAGTTTGCTTTCTGCTTAAAACCGAGTACAATAGTCTTTGTATGTTTTGAACAGTCTATTCGTGAGTAAAAAAGAAACTCCCGGATGTGTGAACAAAATAGTATTTTAGGAGGAAAAATTAATGCCAACCATTAATCAATTGGTAAGAAAAGGCCGTCATTCAAAGGTTACTAAGTCAAAGTCACCTGCTTTGAATTACAGCTACAACAGTATGAAGAAGGAATCAGTATTCAACCCAGCTCCACAAATGCGTGGTGTTGCAACTCGTGTGGGTACTATGACTCCAAAGAAGCCTAACTCAGCTTTACGTAAGTACGCTCGTGTTCGTCTTTCAAACTTGATCGAAGTTACTGCTTACATTCCAGGTGAAGGACACAACTTGCAAGAACACTCAGTTGTTTTAATTCGTGGTGGTCGTGTAAAGGACCTTCCTGGTGTTCGTTACCACATCATTCGTGGTGCCCTCGATACTGCTGGTGTTGATGGCAGAAAGCAAGGCCGTTCTAAGTACGGTACTAAGAAAGATTAAAGGAGGAGTTAAATAATGCCTAGAAAAGGTCACGTAACTAAAAGAGACGTTTTAGCAGATCCAGTTTACAACTCAAAGCTTGTTACCAAGTTAATTAACCACTTGATGATTGATGGTAAGAGAGCTAAGGCATCTTCAATCCTTTACGATGCTTTCAACATTGTTCAAGACAAGACTGGTAAGGAACCACTTGATGTATTTGAAGAAGCTATGAACAACGTTATGCCAGTTTTGGAAGTTAGAGCTCGTCGTATCGGTGGTTCAAACTACCAAATCCCAGTTGAAGTACGTCCTGAAAGAAGAACTACTTTAGGTTTAAGATGGCTTGTTTCATACGCTCGTTTACGTAACGAACACACTATGGATGAACGTTTAGCTAACGAAATCATCGATGCTTCAAACAACACTGGTTCAGCAGTTAAGAAGCGTGAAGACGTTCACCGTATGGCTGAAGCTAACCGTGCATTTGCACACTACCGCTTCTAATTCGTTAGTTTTATTTTAAGGAGAGAATAATTTATGGCTAACAAGCGTGAATTTCCATTAGCAAAGACACGTAACATTGGTATTATGGCCCACATCGATGCGGGTAAGACTACTACTACTGAACGTATCCTTTACTACACTGGTAAGATCCACAAAATTGGTGAAACTCACGAAGGTGATTCACAAATGGACTGGATGGATGAAGAAAAGGAACGTGGGATCACTATTACTTCTGCAGCCACTACTGCACAATGGAAGGACTACAGAATTAACATCATTGATACCCCAGGACACGTTGACTTCACTATCGAAGTTGAACGTTCACTTCGTGTTCTTGATGGTGCCGTAACTGTTCTTGATGCCCAAGCTGGTGTTGAACCACAAACTGAAAACGTATGGCGTCAAGCTGAAACTTACGGTGTTCCTCGTATTGTTTTCGTTAACAAGATGGATAAGATCGGTGCTGACTTCGATAAGTCAGTTAAGTCATTGCACGAACGTTTAAACGCTAATGCCCATGCTGTTCAAATGCCAATTGGTTCAGCTGACACTTTTGAAGGTGTTATCGACTTAATCAACATGGTTGCCGACATCTACGACGAAGATAAGCTTGGTTCTAAGTGGGATACTGTTCCAGTTCCTGACGAATACAAGGAAGAAGCTGAAGCACGTCGTAACGACTTAATTGAAGCCGTAGCCGATGTTGATGACGGCATCATGGAAAAATTCCTTGGCGGTGAAGAAATTTCTAACGATGAATTAAAGGCAGCTATCCGTAAAGCTACTTTGAACTTGGAATTCTTCCCAGTATATGCTGGTTCAGCATTCAAGAACAAGGGTGTTCAAATGATGCTTGACGGTGTTATTGACTACTTGCCATCACCACTTGACGTTAAGCCTTACGTTGCTCACAATCCTAAGACTGGTGATGAAGTTGAACTTATGGCTGACGATAAGAAGCCATTTGCAGCTCTTGCATTCAAGATCGCTACTGACCCATTCG
The DNA here is from genome assembly GCF_002553785.1 of Lactobacillus sp. UMNPBX15. Classification (NCBI taxonomy): domain Bacteria; kingdom Bacillati; phylum Bacillota; class Bacilli; order Lactobacillales; family Lactobacillaceae; genus Lactobacillus; species Lactobacillus sp. UMNPBX15. Next base: position 19,713 of record NZ_PCYV01000026.1, on the reverse strand, counting down.
TAGGTCGTTTGACTTTCATCCGTGTTTACACCGGTTCTCTTGAATCAGGTTCATACGTATTGAACGCTTCAAAGAACAGTCGTGAACGTGTAGGTCGTTTGCTTCAAATGCACGCTAACTCAAGAACTGAAATTCCAGAAGTATTCTCAGGTGATATCGCTGGTGCCATCGGTTTGAAGAACACCACTACTGGTGACTCATTAACTGACCCAGATCACCCACTTATTTTGGAAAGCTTGAAAGTTCCAGATCCAGTTATCCAAGTATCAGTTGAACCTAAGTCAAAGGCTGACCGTGATAAGATGGACGTTGCTTTGCAAAAGCTTACTGAAGAAGACCCAACTTTCCGTGCTGAAACTAACCCAGAAACTGGTCAAACCTTGATTTCAGGTATGGGTGAACTTCACCTTGACATCATGGTTGAACGTATGAGACGTGAATTTAACGTTGATGCTAAGATTGGTGAACCACAAGTTGCTTACCGTGAAACCTTCACCAAGGAAGCTAAAGCACAAGGTAAGTTTGTTCGTCAATCAGGTGGTAAGGGTCAATACGGTGACGTTTGGATTGACTTTACTCCTAACGAAGAAGGTAAGGGTTACGAATTCGAAGATGCCATCGTTGGTGGTGTTGTTCCTCGTGAATTCATTCCTTCAGTTGACCAAGGTTTACAAGAGGCTATGAAGAATGGTGTTCTTGCAGGTTACCCATTGATCGACGTTAAGGCTAAGCTTTACGATGGTAGTTACCACGAAGTCGACTCATCAGAAGCTGCCTTCAAGGTTGCTGCTTCACTTGCTTTGAAGAACGCTGCTTCAAAGGCCGGCGCGGTTATCTTGGAACCAATTATGAAGGTTCAAGTAACTACTCCAGAAGAATACTTAGGTGACGTTATGGGTTCAATCACTGCTCGTCGTGGTACCATGGAAGGTATGGAAGACAGAGCCGGTGCTAAGATCATTAACTCATTTGTTCCACTTTCAGAAATGTTTGGTTACGCAACTACTTTGCGTTCATCAACTCAAGGTCGTGGTACATTTACTATGGTATTTGATCACTACTCACCAACACCTAAATCAATTCAAGCTGACATCATTAAGAAGCGCGGCGGAGATGCTGAATAGCTTCCGTTAAGAACTGATTAATGCAGTTAACTTAATTGAAAACAATTTCATATAAAAAAGAGTTATCATTTTTATTTTGATAACTCTTTTTTTGTAAATAAATTTAAGAAAAAAGTCGTAAACCCTTGATATTTAAGGAGGGACAAAGTACAATAGTCTTTGTGCTTATGGGACAGTGTGCCCTTAAGTGTGAAAATCGTTGTAAAGCGTTGACGCAAAAGGTTGCGGCACGCCAGGCTGCATTGCCACAGTGGCGTGCGGGGAATTTTTGCCGAGCGAGTCATCTTTTAAAGAAGACGTTAAGGAGGTAATTTAATGGCAAGTCAAACAATTCGTATTAGACTTAAGTCTTACGAACATGGTATTCTCGATGAATCAGCTGCTAAGATCGTAGCTACTGCAAAGAGAACTGGTGCTGAAATTTCAGGTCCAGTTCCTCTTCCAACAGAAAGAACTTTATTCACAGTTCTTCGTTCACCACACAAGAACAAGGACTCACGTGAACAATTCGAAATGCGCACTCACAAGCGTTTAATCGATATTTTGAATCCAACACCAAAGACTGTTGATTCATTAATGAAGCTTGATCTTCCAAGCGGTGTAGACATCGAAATTAAACTGTAATTTAAATAGAAAGAGGTGTAAACATGACCAAAGGAATCTTAGGAAGAAAAGTTGGTATGACTCAAATCTTTACTAAAGATGGTGTCCTTGTTCCTGTAACTGTTGTTGAAGCAACTCCTAACGTTGTTATGCAAGTTAAAACTGTTGAATCAGACGGTTACGAAGCAGTTCAATTAGGTTACCAAGACAAGCGTGAAGTTTTGAGCAACAAACCAGAAAAAGGTCATGCTGATAAAGCAAAGACTTCGCCTAAGCGCTTCATTCGGGAAATCCGCGGTGTTGAGCTTAAGGACTATGAAGTTGGCTCAGAAGTTACTGTGGATACATTTAAGGAAGGTGACGTTGTAAACGTTACTGGTACTTCAAGAGGTCATGGATACCAAGGTAACATCAAGCGTTGGGGCCAATCAAGAGGACCAGAAACTCACGGTTCAAGATACCACAGAATTCCTGGTTCAATGGGTTCCATCATTAACCGTGTACCAAAGGGCAAGCGTTTGCCAGGTCACATGGGTGTGAAGAAAGTTACCATTGAAAACTTAGTAATTGAAAAAGTTGTTGCAGACAAGAACGTATTGATGATTAAGGGTAACGTCCCAGGTGCTAAGAACTCATTAATCGTTGTTAAAACTGCTTCTAAAGCTGTAAAGGCTGATAAATAGGAAGGAGGACTAGAATGGCTAATTTAAAAGTTATGGATCAAAACGGTAAAGACTCTGGTGAAGTTACTTTAAACGATAAGGTTTTTGGTATTGAACCAAATGAAAGTGTCGTTTTTGAAGCAATTATTAGACAAAGAGCCGGCAAGCGTCAAGGTACCTCAAAGGTTAAGAATAGATCTGCTGTTCGCGGCGGTGGTAAGAAGCCTTGGAGACAAAAGGGTACTGGTCGTGCTCGTCAAGGTTCTATCAGATCTCCACAATGGCGTGGTGGTGGTACAGTATTTGGCCCAACACCTCGTTCATACGCATACACGATGCCAAGAAAGCAACGTCGTTTGGCTATTAAGTCAGTTCTTTCCCAAAAGATGATTGATAAGGATTTGATCGTTTTAGATAAGTTGACTATGTCAGCACCTAAGACTAAAGATTTAGTATCAATGTTAAACAGCTTAAATGTTGATGGTAAGGTTTTAATTGTTTCAGATGATAACAATGTACAACTTTCCGCAAGAAACTTAGCTAAGGTTAAGGCTGTTCCAGCTAATGGCTTAAACGTTGAAGATGCTGTTAACTATGGCAAGTTGATCTTAGATCAAGATGCTGTTAAGAAGATCGAGGAGGTTTTGGCTTAATGGACGCACGCGATATCATTTTAAGACCTGTCATTACTGAAAAGTCCACGAACTTAATGGATGATAAGAAGTACACATTCGACGTGCTTTTAACTGCAACCAAGACACAAGTTCGCAATGCTGTTGAAGAAATCTTCGATGTTAAAGTTAAGAACGTAAACATTATGAACGTTCGCGGCAAGGACAAGCGAGTAGGTCGTTACACTGGTAAGACCGCTCGTCGTAGAAAGGCTATCGTTACTTTAACTAACGATTCAAACGACATCAAGATTTTCCAAGACGATAACACAGAAGACAACAAGTAATAGGAGGTCAGTCAATTGGCTATTAAGATTTACAAGCCAACCACGAATGGTCGTCGTCATATGACTTCTTCCGACTTTGCTGAGATCACTAAGACAAAGCCTGAAAAGACTTTGCTTGAATCTCAATCACATACTGCAGGTCGTAACTCATATGGTCATATCACTGTAAGACACCGTGGTGGTGGTCACAAACAAAAATACCGTATCATCGACTTTAAGCGTAACAAGGACAACGCAAAGGCAGTTGTAAAGGCTATCGAATACGATCCAAACAGAACTGCTAACATTGCTTTGCTTCACTACACTGATGGTATCAAAGCTTACATCTTAGCTCCTAAGGGCTTAAAAGTTGGCGATGTAGTTGAATCAGGTGATTCAGTTGACATTAAGCCAGGTAACGCTTTGGAATTAAAGAATATCCCAACTGGTACTTCAATTCACAATATCGAATTAAAGCCAGGCAAGGGTGGCCAACTCGTAAGAAGTGCTGGTGCTTCAGCTCAAGTTTTAGGTGCTGATGGTGATTACACTTTAGTAAGATTACAAAGTGGTGAAGTTCGTAAGATTTTGTCATCATGCCGTGCAACTATCGGTACTGTTGGTAATGAACAACACTCATTGATTCAATTAGGTAAAGCTGGTCGTAAGCGTTGGTTGGGCAAGCGTCCACAATCACGTGGTTCTGTAATGAACCCTAACGATCACCCACATGGTGGTGGTGAAGGTAAGGCTCCAGTTGGTCGTCCTCAACCTATGACTCCATGGGGTAAGAAGGCACGTGGTATTAAGACTAGAGATACCAAGAAGGCCAGCGAGAAGTTAATCATTCGTCACCGTAAAGGTAGCAAGTAGTAGAAGGAGGGTTAATTAATGAGCCGTAGTATTAAAAAAGGTCCTTTTGCTGATGCATCATTGTTAAAGAAGGTTGATGCACAAGCAGATGCAGATAAGAAGCAAGTTATTAAGACTTGGTCACGTCGTTCAACTATTTTCCCTTCCTTTGTAGGTTTGACTATAGCTGTTTACGATGGTAGAAAACATGTCCCAGTATATGTAACTGAAGACATGGTTGGTCATAAGTTAGGTGAATTTGTTCCAACAAGAACTTTCCACGGACACAAATCCACTGATGATAAAGCCACAACACAAGCTTAGAGGAAGGAGAAACATCTAAATGGCAGAACAAATTAGTTCAGCTAAGGCTGAAGCAAGAACTGTTCGCATCGCTCCAAGAAAAGCTCGTTTAGTCGTTGACTTAATTCGTGGCAAGAGCGTTGCTGAAGCATTAGCAATCTTGGAATTTACGCCTAGAGCTGCTTCCCCAATCGTTGAAAAAGTTTTGCGTTCAGCTATTGCTAACGCAGAACATAACTACGATCTTGAAAGTGCAAACCTTTACGTATCAGAAGCTTATGTAAATGAAGGTGCAACTTTGAAGAGATTCCGCCCACGTGCTAAGGGTATGGCTTCTCCAATTAACAAGAGAACCAGTCACGTAGTTGTAGTAGTTTCAGAAAAGAACGATTAAGGGAGGTATATTAATGGGTCAAAAGATTAACCCAAACGGTTTTCGTCTCGGTGTTATCCGTGATTGGGAATCAAAATGGTATGCTGACAAGGGATACAAAGAAACTTTAAATGAAGACCTTCAAATCAGAAAATTTATTTCAGAAAAGTTGAAGGATGCCTCAGTATCTACTGTTGAAATTGAACGTGCAGCTAACAGAATCAACATTTCAATTCATACTGCTAAGCCAGGTATGGTAATTGGTAAAGGTGGTTCTGAAGTTGAAGCTTTGAGAAAACAATTAAATGCTTTAACTGGTAAGCAAGTTCACATTAATATTGTTGAAATTAAGAAACCAGATCTTGATGCTAAGTTAGTAGCAGATAGTATTGCTCGTCAACTTGAAGCTCGTATTGCTTTCAGACGTGCTATGCGTCAAGCTACTCAAAGAGCTATGCGTGCTGGTGCCAAGGGTATTAAGGTTCAAACTTCAGGTCGTTTGAACGGTGCCGATATGGCAAGAAGAGAATGGCACACAGAAGGTCGTGTTCCATTACAAACTTTGAGAGCTGATATTGATTACGCTTGGGTAAATGCCTTCACTACTTATGGTGAAATTGGTGTTCAAGTTTGGATCAACCGTGGCGAAATCTTACCTACTCGTAAGAATAAGCCAGCTTCAAAGCCAGCGAAGGGAGGAAATAGATAATGCCTTTAGTACCAAAGCGAGTAAAACACCGTCGTGAATTCCGTGGTAAGATGCGTGGTGCTGCTAAGGGTGGTAAATATATTGCCTTTGGTGAATATGGTCTTGAAGCCCTCGAATCACATTGGATTACTAACCGTCAAATCGAAGCAGCTCGTGTTGCTATGACTCGTTACATGAAACGTGGCGGTAAGGTTTGGATCAGAATTTTCCCTCAAAAGTCATACACTGCTAAAGGTGTTGGTGTACGTATGGGTTCAGGTAAAGGTGCACCAGCAGGTTGGGTAGCTGTAGTTAAGAGAGAAAAGATTATGTTCGAAATTGGTGGTGTTGATGAAGCAACTGCTCGTGAAGCTTTACGTCTTGCTTCAACTAAGTTACCAATTAAGACTAAGTTTGTAACTAGAAGTTCGGAAGTAGGTGGCGAATCTAATGAAGGCTAAAGATATCAGAGCATTAACCACTGATGAAATGTTAGAAAAAGAAAAGCAATACAAAGAAGAACTCTTCAATTTGCGTTTCCAACAAGCAACGGGTCAATTAGAAAATACCGCTCGCTTGAGCAAAGTCCGCAAGAATATCGCCAGAATCAAGACTATTCTGAGCGAAAAAGCGTTAGAAAACAATTAATGGAAGGGAGCTATTAACTTGAGCGAAACAAACGAAAGAAATCGTCGTCACGTATACCAAGGTCGTGTAGTTTCTGATAAGATGGACAAGACTATCGTTGTAGTTGTTGACACTTACAAGAACCACCCTGTTTACAACAAGCGTATTAGATATTCAAAGAAGTACTACGCACAAGACGAAAATAACGAAGCTAAAGTTGGCGATACTGTACGTATCATGGAAACCCGTCCATTATCTCGTAAGAAGCGCTTCCGTTTAGTAAAGATTGTTAAGAAATCTGTTTAATTTGCGGATTTAGTGAGGGGAGGATTACACAGTGATTCAAAACGAATCCCGTTTAAAGGTTGCTGATAACTCTGGTGCCAGAGAACTTTTAGTTATTAGAGTCTTAGGTGGTTCAAAGCGTAAGACCGGTAACATTGGTGACATCGTAGTATGTACTGTTAAACAAGCAACACCAGGTGGCGTTGTCAAAAAAGGCGACGTTGTAAAAGCTGTTATTGTTAGAACTAAATCAGGTGCACGTCGTGAAGATGGTTCATACATCAAGTTCGACGAAAATGCTGGCGTAATTATCAACGCAGACAAGAGCCCACGTGGTACTCGTATCTTTGGGCCAGTTGCACGTGAGTTACGTGAGAACGACTTTATGAAGATCGTCTCTCTTGCTCCTGAAGTCTTATAATTGATAGTGAGGTGCACTGATGTTCGTTAAAACTGGTGACAAAGTAAAAGTTATTGCCGGAAAAGATAAAGGTAAAGAAGGTACTGTTCTTTCTGTTAACGTTAAGAAAAACCGTGTAGTGGTTAAGGGCGTTAACAAGATTAAGAAGCACCAAAAGCCTTCACAAAGCAATGCTAATGGTGGTGTAGTTGAATCAGAAGGTTCAATTCACGCATCAAACGTTAAAGTAATTAGTAGTAAAAAAGAAGATAAGTAGAAGGGAGGACACACATGGCAAGTTATTTAGCTAAGGAATACAACGAAAAGGTAGCTCCTGCATTAGAAGAAAAGTTTAACTACAAGTCATCTATGCAAGTACCTAAGATCGACAAGATTGTTTTAAACATGGGTGTTGGTGATGCAGTTTCTAACGCCAAGAACTTAGATGAAGCAGTTGAAGAATTAACTTTGATCTCAGGTCAAAAGCCATTAATCACTAAGGCCAAGAAATCAATCGCTAACTTCCGTTTACGTGAAGGTATGTCTATCGGTGCTAAGGTAACTCTTAGAGGCGACAGAATGTACGATTTCTTGTACAAGTTAATCAATGTTTCTCTTCCACGTGTTCGTGACTTCCGTGGTGTATCAACTCGTTCATTTGATGGTCGTGGTAACTACACTTTAGGTATTAAAGAACAATTGATTTTCCCAGAAATCGATTTTGATAAGGTAAACCGCACTAGAGGTTTAGATATTGTTATCGTAACTACTGCCAACACTGATGAAGAAGCTCGTGAACTTTTGACTCAATTTGGTATGCCGTTTGCAAGATAGTGGAGGACATTAATGGCTAAAACATCACAAAAAATCAAAAATCGTCGTCCTGCTAAGTTCTCTTCACGCGAATATACACGTTGCGAGAGATGTGGTCGTCCACACTCCGTATACCGTAAATTCGGGTTATGCCGTATTTGCTTAAAGGAATTAGCACACAAGGGTCAAATCCCTGGTCTTAAAAAGGCTAGTTGGTAGTATACGGTTAGGAGGATAGCTTAAATGGTCATGACAGATCCAATCGCAGATTACTTGACTAGAATCAGAAATGCCAACATGGCAAAACACGATTCAGTTGAAATTCCTGCATCAAACATTAAAAAGTCTATTTCAGAAATTTTGAAACGTGAAGGCTTCATCCGTGATTACGAAGTTGCAGATGATAACAAGCAAGGCGTTATCAAGGTATTCTTGAAATATGGTCCAAATGGAGAACGTGTTATCTCAGGTTTGAAGCGTATTTCTAAGCCAGGTCTTAGAAACTACGTTGGCGCTGAAGACTTACCTAAAGTTCTTAATGGCTTAGGCATTGCCATCGTTTCTACTTCTGCTGGTGTTATTACCGACAAGGAAGCAAGACAAAAGAACGTTGGCGGCGAAGTAATTGCCTACATTTGGTAATACTGACAGAAAGGAGAACAATCAATGAGCCGAATCGGTTTAAAGACTATTGAAGTCCCTGACAGTGTCACTGTTACCAAGGAAGGCGACAATATTACTGTTAAGGGCCCAAAGGGTGAATTAACTAGATACTTCGATCCAAAGATTAAGTTTGAACAAAAAGATGGTGAAATTAACTTTTCACGTTCAAGCGAAAGCGACAAAGCACTTCACGGTACTGAAAGAGCTAACTTAGCTTCAATGATCGAAGGTGTAGTTGACGGTTATAAGAAGACTTTGAAGTTAATCGGTGTTGGTTACCGTGCACAAGCACAAGGCAACAAGATTACTTTAAATGTTGGTTATTCACACCCAGTTGTATTGACTGCACCAGAAGGTGTTTCTGTAAAGGCAACTTCAGCAACTGATGTAGAAGTTGAAGGTGTTTCAAAGCAAGATGTTGGTCAATTTGCAGCTGAAATCCGTGCCGTACGTCCACCAGAACCTTATAAGGGTAAAGGTATTCGTTATGTTGATGAATACGTACGTCGCAAGGAAGGTAAGACTGGTAAGTAATAAGTAGTTATTTTTGAGGTGAAATTGTGATTTCTAAACCAGATAAAAACAAGTTACGCTTAAAGCGTCATAGACGTATTCGTGGAAAAATTTCTGGTACTGCTGAGCGCCCACGCTTAAGCATTTTTCGTTCAAATAAAAACATCTACGCTCAATTAATTGATGACGTAGCGGGTGTTACGCTTGCAAGCGCCTCAACTTTGGATGAAAATGTATCAGATGCAACTAAAGTAGAACAAGCTGCTGCTGTAGGTAAGGCAATTGCTGAAGCTGCAAAGGCAAAGAACATTTCTACTGTTGTATTCGACAGAAGTGGTTACTTATACCACGGCCGTGTTCAAGCATTAGCTGATGCTGCTCGTGAAAACGGATTAGATTTCTAGGAAAGGAGAATTAACACATGGCAAACCGCAATGATTCTCGTAACAATCGCAGAAACAAAGACGATATCGAAGATCAATTAGTCGCTGTCAACCGTATTACTAAGGTTGTTAAAGGTGGCCGTCGCATGAGATTTGCTGCTCTTGTTGTTGTTGGCGACAAGAAAGGCCGTGTAGGTTTTGGTACTGGTAAAGCTCAAGAAGTCCCAGAAGCAATCCGTAAGGCTGTAGAAGACGGTAAGAAGAAAATGATCAATGTACCTAAAGTTGGTACTACTATTCCTCATGAAGTTATTGGTCACTACGGTTCAGGTAACATTTTATTGAAACCTGCTGAAGCTGGTTCTGGTGTTGCTGCTGGTGGTGCCGTACGTATCGTTATGGATATGGCTGGTATCTCAGACGTAACTTCAAAGTCACTTGGTTCAAACACTCCAATTAACGTTGTTCGTGCAACTATCGATGGTTTGAAGAAGCTTAGAACTAGTGAAGAAGTTGCAAAACTTCGTCAACCTGAAAGAGCTTAAGATTAGGGAGATCATAGATGACTGATTTAAAGATTACTTTAATTAGAAGTGTTGCTCACCGTCTACCTCAACAAAGAAAGATCGTTAAAGCTCTTGGTTTAGGTAGAGTGGATAGTACTGTTGTTCTTCCAGACAACGCTGCTACTCGTGGTGCATTATTAAAGATTGCTCACTTAATCTCTGTTGAAGAGATTAACAAATAGAATATCAAGGAGGTGCCAAATTAATGAAGCTTCATGAATTACATTCTGCTGAAGGCTCACGTCGCAATAGAAAACGTGTTGGTCGTGGTACTTCAAGTGGTTACGGTAAAACTTCAGGCCGTGGTCAAAAGGGTCAATTAGCTCGTCAAGGCGGTCATACTCGTTTAGGTTTTGAAGGTGGTCAAATGCCATTATTCAGAACTATGCCTAAGCGTGGTTTTAAGAACATTAACCGCAAGGAATATGCAATTGTAAACTTAGATGATTTAAACAAGTTCGAAGACGGCAGTGAAGTAACTGTAGAATCACTTAAAGATAATGGCTTAGTAAAGAAAGAATTGTCAGGTGTTAAGTTACTTGGCAAGGGCGAATTAAAAGTTAAGTTAACTGTAAAGGTTAATAAAGTTTCCGCATCTGCTAAGCAAGCAGTTGAAGCCGCTGGCGGAACTGTTGAGGTGATCTAATGTTTTCGACCTTGAAGAACGCCTTCAAAGATAAAGAAATTAGAAATAAGCTCTATTTCACGCTCTTTATTCTTTTGCTGTATCGGATCGGTGCAAACATTACCGTTCCCGGTGTTAATGCGAAGGCGATCACGCAGGTTGCGCAAACTGGTTTAGTTCCAATGCTGGATACTGTATCTGGTGGTGGACTAGATAACTATTCAATATTTTCTTTGGGTGTTTCTCCTTATATTACGGCTCAGATTGTTATCCAGCTGCTACAGATGGATATTGTTCCTACGTTAGTAGAATGGGGAAAACAAGGTGAAGTAGGTCGACGTAAAACAAATCAAGTAACTAGATATTTAGCATTAGTTGTTGCTTTTATCCAGAGTATTGGTATTACGTTAGGCTTTAACGCTTTAACTCAAATGGGTTTGGTAAAGAATCAAACACCACAGACTTATATAGAAATTGCTATTGTTATGACTGCTGGAACTATGTTATTAACATGGTTGGGTGATGAAATCACTGATAAGGGTCTAGGTAATGGTATCTCAGTAATTATTTTTGCTGGTATTATTGCAAGACTACCAAGTGGTCTATGGCAAATTTATAAGGAAGAAATTATTAATAATAGTGCTAGTGATCGTTGGCAAGGCATTTTGTTCTTCATCGCGGTTATAGTTGCAATCCTTATCGTAACTCAATTTGTTACATGGGTTGAACAAGCTGATCGTCGTATTCCAATTCAATATACGAGAAGAGCGACGATGAGTGGTTCTGAAAGTTTTCTACCATTAAAGGTTAATGTATCTGGAGTTATTCCGGTTATTTTTGCCAGTTCATTTATTGTTACACCGGCAACGATTTTAATGGCCTTTCAAAGAACCCAGGGCGATCAACAATGGTTTAAAGTAATGAACCAAATCTTTAGCTTACAAACTACTCCTGGGGTAATTATCTACACTCTTTTAATTATCTTATTTACATTCTTCTACGCTTTCGTACAGGTCAACCCTGAGAAGCTAGCAGAAAACTTACAAAAGCAGGGTGCTTATATTCCTAGTGTATGGCCAGGAAAAGATACTCAGGATTATATTTCAAAGATGTTGATGAAATTATCAACAGTAGGTTCATTATTCTTGGGCTTAGTTGCTTTACTGCCTCAATTGGCTACTAACTTTTGGAATCTCCCAAGTTCCATTGGTTTAGGAGGAACAAGTCTTTTAATTGTGATTGGGGTTGTTCTCGAGTTATCTCGTCAAATTAACGGCTTGTTAATGAAGAGAGAATATGTTGGATTCATCAGATAGGAACGGATAAATGATTAACTTAATTCTTTTAGGGTTACCAGGTGCTGGTAAAGGTACAGCATCAGAGCGAATCGTTGATAAATATCACTTAACTCATATTTCAACTGGGGATATGTTTAGGGAAGCAATGGCTAACAAGACGAAGGTTGGTCTTGAAGCTAAGAGTTATATCGATAAGGGTAATCTAGTACCCGATGAAGTTACTGCAAAGTTGGTTGAGGAACGTTTAAGTCAACCTGATATTAAAGAAGGTTTTATCTTAGATGGTTTTCCAAGAACCACTGTACAAGCAGAACTTTTAGATGGTATTACAAAACGTTTGGAGAAACCTTTAACAAATGTCATTGCGCTTGAAGTTGACGAAGACACTTTGATTAAGCGTTTATCAGCAAGATACATGTGTAAAAATTGTGGAGCTACTTACAACAAGCTTTCCAAGCAGCCAAAAGTTGAGGGCACTTGTGATCGCTGTGGTGGCCATGAATTTTATCAACGTGAAGATGATAAACCAGAAGTTGTTAAGAATCGTCTTGAAGTTAATGAAAAGATGAATGCACCTTTGAAGGACTTTTATCAGAAGAAAGGCTTGCTCACTGTAATTAATGGTGAACAAACTCCAGAAAAAGTCTTTGAAGATATTGATGCGGTATTGAGTAATAATCAATAGAAGAAAAATTTGTATAATTTTTTATCCGTGTTATAATTTCAAAGTATATGACTGTTTAATTGCGGAGGAACAACTTTGGCAAAAGATGATGTCATTGAAGTAGAAGGTAAGGTAGTTGATACCTTACCTAATGCTATGTTTAAAGTTGAATTAGAAAATGGAGCCACAATTTTAGCACACGTTTCTGGTAAAATTAGGATGCACTACATTCGTATTTTGCCGGGAGACCGTGTGACTGTGGAATTATCTCCATATGATTTAACTAAAGGTAGAATTACGTATCGGTTTATAAAGTAATATAACGGAGGGAAACATGAAGGTTAGACCATCTGTTAAACCAATGTGTGAACATTGTAAAGTTATCAAGAGACATGGCCGTGTGATGGTAATTTGCTCAGCAAATCCAAAGCACAAGCAACGTCAAGGTTAGAAATAGAGGGGGTGTAGTTTATGGCTCGTATTGCTGGTGTTGACTTACCAAGAGATAAAAGAATCGTTATCGCTTTAACTTACATTTACGGTATCGGTGAAGCAACTGCCAAGAAAATTTGTGCTGATGCTGGAGTATCTGAAGATATTCGTTCAAAGGATTTAACTCCAGAAGATCAAGAAAAGCTTCGTGCTGAAGTTGACAAGTACCGTGTTGAAGGTGACTTACGTCGTGAAGTAAGCATGAACATTAAGCGTTTAGTTGATATTGGTTCTTACCGTGGTATTCGTCACCGCCGTGGACTTCCAGTTCGTGGCCAAAATACCAAGAACAATGCTCGTACTCGTAAGGGTACTAAGAGAAATCGTTAATTTTATTTATAAGGAGGTTTATTGATGCCTGCAAAGAAAACAGCACGTAAGCGTCGTGTGAAGAAGCATGTTGAAAGCGGTGTAGCACACATTCACTCAACGTTTAATAATACTTTAGTCATGATTACTGACGTTCAAGGTAATGCAGTTGCTTGGTCTTCAGCTGGTGCATTGGGCTTTAAGGGTAGTCGTAAGTCTACTCCATTTGCAGCTCAAATGGCAGCTGAAGCAGCAGCTAAGAGTGCAATGGACCAAGGCATGAAACACGTAGAAGTTTCAGTTAAAGGTCCTGGTGCTGGTCGTGAATCTGCTATTAGATCACTTCAAGCAACTGGTCTTGAAATTACTGCAATTCGTGACGTTACGCCAGTTCCTCACAATGGTTCCAGACCACCAAAACGTCGTCGTGTTTAATTTTGTCCTTGATATAGGACGTAACGTTTTGAAAGGGGCCCAGTAATGATTGAATTTGAAAAACCAAATATTACCGTTGTTGAACAAGAAGATTCTTACGGTAAGTTTGTTGTTGAACCACTTGAGCGAGGCTTTGGTACTACTTTAGGTAATTCTTTAAGAAGAGTATTACTTACTTCTATTCCAGGTACTGGACTTGTTTATGTGCAAATTGATGGCGTTTTACACGAGTTCTCAACAGTTCCTGGCGTCAGAGAAGATGTAACCAAGATCATCTTGAACTTGAAGAAACTTGAATTAAAGTCTCTTTCAGATGAACAAAAGGTTATTGAATTGGACATTGAAGGTCCAGCCACAGTAACTGCTGATGATCTTAAAGTTGATGCAGACGTTCAAGTCTTGAATCCGGATCAATATATTTGTACCATTGCTGAAGGTGGACACTTGCATATGGAACTTGCCGTAAAGAATGGTAGAGGTTATGTTGCTGCAAGTGACAATAAGAGTGATGACATGCCAATCGGAGTTATCCCAGTTGACTCTTTATTCTCACCAATTAAGAAGGTTAACTACCAAGTTGAATCAACTCGTGTTGGTAAGAGAGATGACTTTGATAAGCTCACTTTTGAGATTTGGACTGACGGTTCAATCAAGCCTAATGACGCCCTTAGTTTTGCTGCTAAAATTTTAGTTGAACACTTTAAGGTATTTGAATCAGCAGATGCAAATGCTAAATTCAGCGAAGTAATGGTGGAAAAGGAAGACGATAAGAAGGAAAAGAAGCTTGAGATGACTATCGAAGAGCTTGACCTTTCTGTTCGTTCATATAACTGCCTGAAGCGTGCTGGCATTAATACTCTTCAAGAGTTAACTGACAAGACAGAATCAGATATGATGCGTGTACGTAACTTAGGACGTAAATCATTGGAAGAAGTTAAAAATAAATTAACCGACTTAGGTCTTTCACTTCGTCAAGAAGACTAAGCTTAGGTGAATAAAGGAGGCAAATCCATGGCATACCGTAAATTAGGTCGCGATAGTGCTCACAGAAAAGCAATGCTTAGAGAAATGACTACTCAATTAATCATGAACGAACGCATTGTTACTACTGAAACTCGTGCTAAAGAAGTTCGTAAGACTGCCGAAAAGATGATCACTTTAGGTAAGCGCGGCGATTTAGCAGCTAGAAGAAAGGCTGCTGCATTTGTACGTGACGAAGTTGCAGATGTTCACGAAGAAAAAGATGCAGTTGTTGTTAAGTCAGCATTGCAAAAGCTTTTCAGTGATGTAGCACCTCGTTACAAGGACCGTAATGGTGGTTACACCAGAATTTTGAAGTTAGCCGTTCCTCGTAAGGGTGACGCTGCTCCAATGGTTATTCTTGAATTAGTTTAATTTAGAGTAACACAACTTAATACGTATTAAGAATTATCCATGAAAGTGAGAATAAGCGTAAAGATGATGGCGCAAGCTTAGTCTAGCTTAGATGATAAAAATCATCCCTCTTCATGGGTGATTTTTTTTGCTCTTTTTTTCTGTTACAATTGCTAATAAGCGATTTAAGAAAGGAAGTGGAAAAATGCCAGTAGATAGTGCTGTTGAATTTAAGGATGTCTCATTTACCTATCCCGATACTAAAAAAGCGATTCTTGATCAGATTAGTTTTAAAATAAAAAGAGGTTCCTGGACATCTTTGATAGGTCACAACGGTAGCGGTAAGTCCACAATTTCTAAATTAATTAATGGGTTACTTTTGCCTGATTCTGCTAATAATTCTAGAATCACTGTTTTAGGAATGACGTTAAATCAAAAGACAGTCTGGGATGTTAGGGAAAAAGTCGGTATTGTATTTCAGAATCCAGATAATCAGTTTGTTGGAGCTACTGTTGGCGATGATGTTGCTTTTGGGCTTGAGAATAGAGCTGTTCCTCGGGAGCAAATGGTAAAAATAGTCAGAAAAGTTTTAGCAGACGTTGGAATGCTGGATTATATAGATGCAGAGCCAGCTAATCTTTCTGGTGGACAAAAGCAAAGAGTAGCAATTGCAGGTATTCTTGCCGTAGAACCGAAGATTATTATTTTAGATGAATCAACTTCGATGCTTGATCCTAAGGGGAGAGAGCAGGTGCTAAAAATTATTAAGCATTTAAAGAAAGAGAAGAATTTGACAGTTATTTCGATTACACATGACATTGATGAGGCTAATATGGCTGATGATGTGATCGTCTTAAATGATGGCAAGATTTTAGCTCAAGGAACTCCAACGGAAATTTTTAGTAAAACTGAAATGTTGCAAGAAATAGGGCTAGACATTCCATTTGTACAAAAATTAATAAATAAATTAAATGAAGTGGGAATTTCTGTACCTAAAAATATAAAAACGAAAGATGAGTTGAAACAATATCTATGTCAATTAAATTTGAAAAAGTAAATTATATCTATTCTCCCGGAACTTCAATGGAGAAAAAAGGATTAGATAATGTTTCATTTGAATTAACTGAAAATAGTTTTGTTGCATTGGTAGGTCATACCGGTAGTGGTAAGTCGACTTTGATGCAGCATTTTAATGCATTACTGAAGCCGAGTTCAGGAACAATTGATATTGCTGGTTATCATATTACTGCTCAAACAGGAAATAAAAATTTGAAAAAGTTACGCAAGCGGGTTAGTTTGGTTTTTCAGTTTCCTGAAGCACAGCTTTTTGAAAATACTGTGCTTGAAGACATTGAATTTGGTCCTAAAAATTTTGGAGCAACCGATGATGAAGCTAAAAGTAAAGCTTTGAAATGGTTGAAGCGAGTAGGATTGGATGAATCGCTAGCAAATAAGTCGCCATTTGAGTTATCTGGAGGACAAATGCGGCGTGTTGCAATTGCTGGGGTAATGGCTGATGAACCAGAAATTTTATGCTTAGATGAGCCAGCAGCGGGGTTAGATCCTAAGTCTCGTAAAGAAATGATGAAATTATTTGTTGATTATCAAAAAGCAGGTCATACTGTAATCTTGGTTACGCATAATATGGATGATGTGGCCGAATATGCAGATGATGTTTTAGTGATGGAACATGGTAAATTAATTAGACATGATGCGCCTAAGGCGATTTTTACTAATAAAAACTGGCTAGAAAAGCACTATTTGAGTGAACCAACGGCTAGTCTTTTTGCCTCAGATTTGACGAACTTTAACTTTAAAGATAAACCGTTAACACTGGATCAGCTTGTTAATGAAATTAAGAAAAATTTGCGAGGGTAGTTTATGAGTAAGATAATTGTAGGACGTTATATTCCGGGAGATTCTCTTATTTATAAAATGGATCCTCGGAGTAAATTATTAGTTACCATATTATTTATATTGGCTATCTTTTTAGCTAATAATTCAATAACTTATGCGATTGTGACCATTTTTTGCTTCTTAGCTGTAGTTGCTACAGGATTAAATGCAAAAGTATTTTGGGATGGCGTTAAGCCTTTGATTGGTTTAATTTTCTTTACGTCGCTTTTGCAATTGTTTTTTATGACTGGTGGTCATATTTATTGGCATTGGTGGATTTTTTCATTATCTAGCTACGGTTTGATTAATGCAATCTATATTTTTATTCGTTTTACATTAATTATTTTAATTTCAACAGTAATGACAGTTACTACAATGCCACTTGAAATTGCTGATGCGATGGAATGGCTGCTTAAGCCGCTTAAGTTGTTTAAAGTGCCGGTGGATAAAATTGCGTTAGTAATTTCAATTGCGCTTCGTTTTGTACCGACTTTGTTTGATGAAACTTTTAAAATTATGAATGCGCAAAGATCACGTGGAGCGGACTTCAATGACGGTGGTTTAATTCAACGTGCTAAGGCAATTACGCCCATTTTGGTTCCGTTGTTTATTCAGTCTTTAGAAACGGCAATTGATTTATCTACAGCAATGGAATCACGTGGTTATCGTAGTAGTGAAGGACGAACTAAATATCGCGTTTTAAGTTGGTCAAAATATGATTTAATTGCATTATTTTATTTTGTACTGTTAGTCGGATTACTATTAACTTTTAGGACATATTAGAAATATGACAACAAGATATAAAATGACGATGGCTTATGATGGTCATCTTTTTCATGGCTTTCAACTTCAACCAGACCAGCGAACTGTTCAGGGGACAATTGAAGATGCGTTGAAGAAAATGACTAAGGGGCAGCGTGTGATTGTGCAGGGGTCAGGTAGAACTGATGCCGGTGTACATGCGGTTGGACAGGTAATTCATTTTGATTATCCTGGTAAAACTATTCCAGCCAATCGAATGATTTTGGCAATGAATTCTATGATGCCAACCGATATTATCTTTGATGATTGCCAAATTGTTGATGAGAATTTTCATGCGCGTTATTCGATTAAGGGAAAATGGTATCGCTATCGTGTTAGTTTAGATCATTTTGTTAATCCTTTTAAGCGTTTTTATACTGGTCATTTTCCGTATCCATTAGATATT
Source organism: Lactobacillus sp. UMNPBX15 (assembly GCF_002553785.1). Taxonomy (NCBI): domain Bacteria; kingdom Bacillati; phylum Bacillota; class Bacilli; order Lactobacillales; family Lactobacillaceae; genus Lactobacillus; species Lactobacillus sp. UMNPBX15. The sequence goes on along the minus strand of NZ_PCYV01000026.1, from coordinate 1,621 downwards.
GAAAAAATGCAGGTTGCAGCTCAGGACTTATTGGGTAAGCACGATTTTACCAGTTTTGCGGCCAGCGGTGGTCAAATTGAAGATAAAGTTCGGACCATTTATTATGTAAACATTACTAAAGACGAAAAAGAAAATGAAGTAATTTTTGATTTTATTGGTTCAGGCTTTTTGTATAATATGGTACGGATTATGGTAGCGGCGCTACTGGAAATTGGTAATGATCGTAGGCCAATTCATGACTTGCAACGAGTAATTGCTGCCAAGGATCGTCAAGAGGTAAGACAAACTGCTCATGCGAGTGGTTTGTACCTTTATCATGTTTTTTACGATGAAATCCCACAAAAATATCGTTTAGACCAGCATTTATAATTGACTTTTTCTCTAAAAGGACGTATTCTAGTATAGTATGTTTGTCCACGATAGGCCCCGGAAACTTATTGTTTTCAAACTGCAAATAAACGGAGGAATTTAAATTGCGTACTACACCATTAGCAAAATCTAGTGAAATCGAACGTAAGTGGTACATTATTGATGCAACTGACGTAACTCTTGGTCGTCTTTCTGCAGCTGTTGCCACTATTTTGAGAGGTAAGAACAAGCCTCAATACACACCTAATGTTGATACTGGTGATAACGTTATCGTTATCAACGCATCAAAGATTAGATTGACTGGTAAAAAGGCTTCAGACAAGTTCTACTACCACCACTCATCATGGCGTGGCGGCTTGAAGGCCGTATCTTACGGTGAATTGCTTGCTAATAACCCAGTTAAGATGGTTGAAATCTCAGTTAAGGGTATGCTTCCAAAGAACACTCTTGGTCACCATGAATTCATGAAGATGCATGTTTATGCTGGCGAAGACCACAAGCACGAAGCACAAAAGCCTGAAAAGTTAGATATTAACAAATTAATCTAGGAGGTTATACAATGGCACAACAAGCTGCATACACAGGTACTGGTCGCCGCAAGAATTCAGTTGCGCGTGTTCGTTTAGTACCAGGTAACGGTAAGATCACTGTTAACGATAAAGATGTTGATCAATACATTCCATTCCCTAACTTGGTTAAGGACTTGAAGCAACCATTAACATTAACTGAAACTGAAGGTCAATACGACATTCACGTTAATGTTAACGGTGGTGGTTTCTCAGGTCAAGCTGGGGCTATCCGTCTTGGTATCGCTCGTGCTCTTCTTGAAGTAGACCCAGACTTCCGTGGTCCACTTAAGAAGGCAGGTTTCTTAACCCGTGACCCAAGAATGAAGGAAAGAAAGAAGCCAGGTTTGAAGAAAGCCCGTAAAGCTTCACAATTCTCAAAGCGTTAATCTTTGGATTTTACGTTTATATACAAGAAAAAGCATCGCGAAAAGCGATGCTTTTTTTGTGCAGTTTAGATAAAATTATTGGATAATTATTTGTGTATTAAAAAAATATATCTAAAGTAAGAGAGAGCTATACTGATTTTTATAGAAAGTATCTACAAGCTATTATTGGGAGTATAAAAAAGTATTATGAGAAAAATCTTGACTAGTAAAGTTGAAACTGTCAAATCTTTTGTGTAAATAGTTCTTTCTCGTAAATTGATTTTTTAATTATTTATTTAATCAAAGTAGGATTCTAAG
>NZ_PCYV01000025.1:0-34122 GCF_002553785.1 Lactobacillus sp. UMNPBX15 | reverse complement strand
ATACGAGAAAGGAACTCCTTTTTCTAATGTTTAAAGAAATAAATTTAAGGAATCATTCATCCTTACACAAACTATTTTACGGTCTCAATATTGCAGTAATTCCATTGATTCTCCTTATATTAAAAATAATTAAATTAATAATACTATATTTATGTATTTATTCAATATTTTTTAATACTTTACTTAAATTACTGCAAAATTAAAAGGGATCGCTCCCTTCTCCTTTAATCTACATAAGCATACTTGTATGACCATTGTGTACCAGCAGTATTATGAATAAGGCCGTGAACACGCTTATTTTGTAAATATGCAGTTGTTTGTTGATATATTGGTGTAATTGCCTGATTGCCGTTTACGATCTTCGCCGCCTTAACTAAATCATTCCACCGCTTTTCTGGATTGTTTGCATCTTCATTACCAGCTTTTTTAACCAAATTATCGTATGTAGAATTAGACCACTTACCATAATTATATGAAGTGCCAGTCATTGGAATTTGCATAAAGGTCATTGGATCGTTAAAGTCGCCGCCCCAATGTGATAGATAAATATCAAAATTGCCTTGTTGTGCGCGTGAATCAGATGACTTTTCAGGGATATTCGTAATATTGATCTTAAGTCCCTTCAATTCCTTGGTCCATTGAGATTGCAAGTATTGAGTTAATTGATCACTATCAGCCTCATCATTTGAAGATAAGACATCAAAGGTTAAATTCTTTTGACCAATTTCCTGCAAACCTTTCTTCCAATACTTTTTAGCCAAGGCTGAATTATAATCAACTGTATTATTCACAGACTGTTCTTTAGCAAAATCCTCACCAGTTTTAGGATTTGAAGCTAAGTCATTTGCCACAAAACCTGTTGGCAAAGTTGAACCATTGCCTAAAACTTTTTTGGTTACAACATCGCGATCAATTGAAAGTGATAAAGCTAAACGAATATTTTTATTGTTTAAAGCTGCACGATTAATCTGATTTTTGTCTTTAAAATTGTAAAGTAAGAATCTAACAAGTGAATATGGATATTGAGTAAAGTCATTATTACTCTTTAAGTTCTTAACTTGCTCACTTGAAAGCGGAGTTAAATCCAGCTTACCTTGTTGATACATCTGATAACCAGTATTGTTGGACTTAACTACCTGATAATTAATCTTGTTCAACTTGACTACCTTCTTGTCCCAGTAATCATTATTCTTAACAAATGACCAGGTATCATTAGTTCCATTCCATCCTTTAATCTTGAAAGGACCTGAGTAGACTTGGTACTGAGCCTTAGTTGCGTATCTATTGCCATACTTTTTCACAACTTTTTCGTTTTGCGGCCCAAATAGTGGATAAGCCATCAATACTCTAAAGTAAGCGATCGGGCGATTTAACTTAACCACTACTGTCTTTTTATCCGGTGCAGAAATTCCTAATGCATTAGGTGATTTCTTTCCTGCAATGATTGCGTCAGCATTCTTCACGCCACTAAAAAGATAGGCATACGGAGAAGCGGTCTTAGGATTCAAGCTTCTTCTCCAAGAATAAACAAAGTCCTGCGCTACAATCGGATCACCATTGGACCACTTAGAATCACGTATCTTAAACGTCCAGGTCTTACCATCTTTAGATACGGTCCCAGTTTTAGCTAAGCCGGCTGTTGGCTTACCATTTTTACCAAGACGATAAAAACTTTCGAATACATTGCCAGTTTGACCAAATCCGGTAGACTTACTGATATCAATAGTATCTAATGGAGCTGTGGTGCTTAAATTTAAAGTGCCACTTTGAGCTGCCGACTTACTACTGCTATTGCCATTACCACATGCTGCAAGAAGCATTCCTAATGAAATAGTAACGACTCCTGCTAAAACTCCCTTTAGTTTCGACATAAATTTTCCTTTCTCAAACAAAAAAATGGGATGTACTCCAACACGGAATACATCCCATTAAGAACCACAACTTTTTAACTAGTTAATCAGTAATAGTCTTAAGATGAATCACCACATCAGAGCATGTCAAACAAATGCTGTTTGTACAACAACATTCAGTGTATTGACATTGCATTTGACGCTTAAACATGTGATTCATCCTCCTTCTTACTTTTGATAAGAATAATCATAATTTATTCGATCACGATTGTCAACAAAAATCTATTGTATAATTATAGAAAAATATTTGGAGGAATTTTTATGGAAATTATAAAATATGGTCCTTACACTCTTTTCACACTTATTGGAACAATCCTAACATTTATCGTGGCTATTGAGCATATCGGTATCTGTTTCTTAGAAATGTTTGGTAAACCTGAACAACAAGCTAAGGCTTTCGACATGGATATCAATTTTGTTAAACAAGAAGCTGCTCAAGTTTCACTAGCTAACCAAGGTATCTACAATGGGATGTTGGGTGTAATTTTGATCGTTGCTTTCTTTATTTTTCCTATCCCTATTCTTTTTAACGTATGGAAATTAATTCTAAGTTTGATTGTCATAGTAGCAATTTATGGCGGATTCACTGCAACTAAAAAAATCTTCCTAGTACAAATGCTACCCGCGCTTTTAGCATTAATTTTTCTTTTTGTTTAAAAATATTGCATTTTTGTACCAAAAGCCATAAGAAAATTTAAAACACCTAGTGATAAACTGTCACTTTGTGGTTATGTAATATATAATATCAGTAAACATATAGAACATAATAACGAGGTGGAATTCATGAGAAAATTTTTTATCATTACCAGCAGCATTATCACTGGGTTACTTGTTGGAATAATTGGGACAACGATCTATCTAAATAATCAGTCGTCAAAAGTAAGTAACTTTACCATTCGAACTACTAATTTAGCAGCTAAGCCGGAAACGATCAGCTATTCTAGCAATAACTTGCCACAGATTAATCTCTCACAGGATTCCGCCGTCCAGAAATTCAAATCATTATATACACATGCAGTAGTCAAATCGATCACGCTTAGTTTAAGTAAAGATATCTATGTTTATGACATAGTGGGTTATGATGACCGTAAAGACTGCACTATTCAGGTTGACGCAACTAATAACAAAATCCTAGGTCAATCTACGCAGGTGCTTGACTATGACTACGAAAAAGATGCGTCCTTGAACCTAAAAAAGACAATTTCACGCCAAGAAGCTAATGAAATTGCCCTAAAAGAATTTAGTGGAGGGACACCAATTTCATGGGAGTTAACTGATGACAATAATCACTCAATTTGGAAAGTTAAAATGATCCACGGTGAACACAAACATACCGTAAAAATTAATGCTAGAACAAAGGCTGTAATCTAAAATAATCCCCAACTTATGCACAAGTTGAGGATTATTTTCTTATCTTTTATCTAGGTTGACTATCTGCACGTGACTTGTAATCACCGTTTTCAGTACCAATAATTAGCTTTTCGCCATTCTTGATAAAATCAGGAACTTGCACAACTAAGCCAGTTTCCATAGTAGCAGGTTTACCACCACCAGCTACAGTTGCACCCTTAATCTCTGGTTGTGTTTCCTTAACGGTCATTTCAACAGTTGATGGCAATTCAATACCGATAATCTTGTTATCATCTGTAAAGTCCATATCAACCATAATGTTAGGCATCAAGAACTTAACGTCATCACCCAATTGATCAGCTGAAACTTCATATTGATCATAAGTATCAGTATCCATGAAAGTATAAGTATCACCTTCGCCGTAAAGGTATTGAGCCTTTTTCTTAGTTACTTCAACTAAGTCTACCTTTTCAGTTGGACGCATGGTCTTGTGGACAACTGCACCACTCTTAACGTCACGCAAATCCATTTGCATAACGGTATTACCCTTACCTGGCTTATGGTGGTTAGCCTTTAAAACTTTGATCAATTTGCCATCTTGGCTAAAAATCATACCTTTTTTCAAATTAATTGCTTGTACCATTATTTTTCTCCTTTAATTTAAACTTACCTTTCGACTAGTTTAAACACGCTGGAGGCAAAGCAAATTTTTTTATCAACAGTAAATAAATCGTATTCATAATACCTAGTATACCAAATTAGATGTGCCGCAGGTATATCCGATCAATCAAATGTCCATCAGTTTTATGGAGAATTAAGCTTGCCCGCTGCTTAGTTGGTGCAATATATTCACGCAAGTTGACCAGATTAACCATCTGCCAGGTTTCTTCAGCCAATTGAATTGCATCTTCCAGCGGTCCATTAGCCATTTTATAGTAAAAATTATCTGGCTTATTTTTATTTAATTTAAGTACTTTTCTAAAGCGTTGCATGTACCATTTTTCAATCAAATCTTCTTCAGCGTCAATATAAATTGAAAAATCGAAAAAGTCACTAGTCACAACTTGTCCACTCTCGGGCAATTGCAATGTATTAATTCCTTCAATAATCAATACATCAGGATTTTTTACATGACCATATTTTCCAGGTACTATATCGCTTAATTCTTGAGAATACAACGGATAAACAATATCGCTTTTGCCACTCAAGACATCACGCAAAAAGTTGCTAAGTAAAGCCATATCATAGCTTTCTGGAAAACCTTTGCGGGGCATTAAATTGCGCCGTTTTAATTCCTCATTAGGGTAAATAAAACCATCCGTGGTCATCAAGTGTACCTTTAATTCTGGATAGGTTCTACTGAGCAACAATTGTAATAAACGCGCAGTGGTTGATTTGCCAACCGCAACCGAACCCGAAATACCGATGATAAACGGAGCTGGTGAAAAACTTTTATGCAAAAATTTGATTTGTGCTTTTTGCGCATTCTTTTTTTGTTGGTAAACTAAGTGTAAGTAACTGATCAAACTGGTATAGATCTCATGCACGTCGGTTAGGTCAATCACGTCTCCTAAAGACTTGATATCAGCTAATTCTTCTTTGGTAATATTGACTTTATCTAAGGGAGCTAATTTAGCCCATTCATTTCTGTTAAAACTCGTATAATTTCTCATATATCGTATCCATATTCCTTCTAAAACACTAACTTATTATAATAGAAAGCGCTAAAAATATGAAAAAAATAATCCTATTCGGCGATTCCATTTTTAACGGATATCGTAATGGTCAAAATACAAACCTAGTAACTAATTTATTTCAACAGGCACTAATTAATTATGCACAGGTGGAAAACATTTCTAAAAGCGGTGCTACCACAGTTGAAGGCGTCGATTATTTGGAGCAAATTCCCCCAGAACATGATCTAGTTGTTGTTGAATACGGCAATAACGATGCCGCAACAGCTTGGGGCATTAGTCCAGAAAGCTACGAAAAGAACTTGGCTCAAATCCTTAGTGCAGTAGGCAAAGCCATTGTTGTGGGATTGTGCAATCCCAATCCAGAAAGTGACATTTTTCAATATTATGGTGCTGAAAGACTCGATCTTTTTAACAATATCGCCCAAAAAGTCGCAAAGGCACATGGTGCACAATTTGTGGATATTTTACCTGCAATGAGAAACTTAAAAGACAAATCGACATATTATCAAGCCGACGGGCAACATTTAACTGATCAAGGAAATGAGTTTTTAGTTAATCAAATCGTGCCAGTAATCAAAAAAGACTTAGCCTAAGCCAAGTCCCTCTTCATCATCACATGTTCTACGCCGCCTTCATCAAACGGTTCGCCTACAACTTGATAGCCCAAGCTATCATAGAAAGGCTTTACCCGCATTTGGGCGTGACAGTAAACTGCATCAATCTTATTTTGCCGTAAAAATTTATGCACAGCTGTAATCATTTTCGATCCTAGCTGTTGTCCGCGCGCTTCTTTTGACACAGCAACGCGTCCTAGCATCCATTTACCATCTTCTTGAAACAGACGACAAGTCGCTAAGGCAGTCGTCTGTTTTTGATTGAGTAAATAAACCTGAACAGCAATTAGGTCCTCATCATCTAAATCTGGTAGAGTTATCTTCTGTTCAGCCACAAAAATCGTGTTGCGCAATCTTTCTACGCAATAGAATTCTCTTCCTGTCATTTCATCAATCTTTTTAAAAGTAAAATTATCTATCTTCATATTACTTGCCTAACCAACTATTGTTTCTGCCAAACCATTTTTCATTAAGTTTACGCAATTGACCATTTTTTTGCAACTTAACCAGACCTTCATTAACCTTTTTGCGCAAAGTTTTGTCTCCCTTACGCATCCCCACAGCGAACAAGTCCATTGGCACGCGATCATTCTGAATTACCTTGTATTCGCTACTTTTAGCCATGTGAGCAATATAATAGTCGGCATAAACTTCATCTAACAGAATTCCTTGAATTCGTCCTGCATTCAGATCCAAGAACGAATTAGAAATCGTATCATATAAAACTGTTTTCTTAGCATGCAGCACGTCTTGTTTAGTTTCATACCACTGCTCTGCTGTTGAACCAGTTTGCATTCCTAATTCATAATTCTTCATTTGTTTAAATGAACTAATGCCACTATCTTTTTTCACAACTATAACCTGGCGATTACGTAAATATGGCTTGCTAAAAGCTACTTTTTTCTGTCGTTCTGGCGTAATGCTGTAACCATTCCAGAGTAAGTCTATCGTACCGTTACGCAGCTCTGTAACGTTCATTGACCAATCAATCGTTTGAAAAGAAACCTTAATGCCATATTGTTTAAAGACTGCCTTAGCTAAGTCGATGTCATAACCCGTCAATTGGCCGTTTTTCTTTTCAAAGCCCATTGGTACAAAACTATCGTCTAAGCCAATTACCACTTGTTTTTTGCTGGCAATCTTATTCCATGTATCTTGAGTATTAGCTTCTTTTTGTACGCTTTGGCAACCAGTTAAACATAATGTTAAGGCCAAGACAATACCTAAAATCCATTTTTTCATTGTCTAATCCTCGCTTAACGGTTGAACCTTGAGCATCTGATCCGCTACATTCTCTGCAAAATTCAAGTCGTGGGTGATAATCAGCTGAGTTAAACCAGATTTTTTTAAACTTAAAATCATTTTCTCAACTTCCTTACGTAAATTTGGATCTAACGCGCTAGTTGGCTCATCATAACAAAGAATCCGCGGCTTCATAGCCAAGGCTCTAGCAATAGCTACTCGCTGTTTCTGCCCACCTGATAACTCATAAGGATACTGCTGTTCACGCCCACTCATTTGTAGACGTTTTAACAATAATCGTGCATCCTGCTCTGCTTCAGTTTTACTCTTTTTTAATACCAAAGTAGGTGCCAAAGTGATATTTTGTAAAACGTTCAAATTAGGAAAAAGATTATAATCTTGGAAAACAACGCCAACCTTGCCTGAATCATAAGGTTTACCGTCAATCAAAATTTCACCGGCATCTTTTGTTTCCAAACCGGCAATAATTCTTAGTAAGGTGGTTTTCCCCGCTCCAGATGGGCCTACAATTGTCATAATTTCTCCATCTTTCAAGGTAAAGGAGATGTCACGCAAAATTTGGTGACCGTTAAATTCTTTGCTCAAATTTTTCACTTCTAACATATTCTCACCTCAACTACTTGTAATAAGAAAAGTGGTTTTCCAGCTTTTTCAAAACAAAAGCACAAATACCGATCAACAGTAGATAAATTACACCTACTAAAACTAACGGTACCAGTGTTACGTCTCTAGCCATTGCTACATTGCCGGCCCTAAGCAAATCACCTAAGCCAATGACATAAACTAATGATGAATCCTTAACTAAGTTAATTACTTCATTTCCAATTGAAGGCAAAACAATTTTTATTACCTGGGGAATAATGATCTTGGTCATCGTTTGCCAGCGGCTCAAGCGCAAAACTTTCGCTGCTTCAAACTGGCCTTCATCAATCGATTGGAAGCCGCCACGAAAAATTTCCGCAAAATAAGCCGCATAATTCAAAATAAAAGCAAACAAGGCTGCTTGATAGCGGGGAAAGACGATATGAATAATTGGTAAGCCATAAAAGACAAAGATCAATTGCAATAATAAGGGCGTGCCCCGCATAATCCAAACATAAAAGTTAACCAACCAGCGTAATGGTTTAAACTTACTTTTTTCACCTAATGAGACCAAAATTCCTAATGGCGTTGCTAAAATTAAGGTCCAGAAAAAAATACTTAACGTCATGCCTGCTCCTGACAAAAGAGCGGGTAAAATTTCTGCAATATATTTTAATGACATACTCTCACCTTCATTTTTCTTTCCTAATAAAAAAGCCCTCTTAGGATTAACCTAAGAGGACGACTGCTCGTGATTCCACCTCATGTTCGCACCTGCTCACGCAGAAATGCCTCACTAGGTTGATTATTTTAAAAGAAAAACCCTCATAGCCAAACGGCTACGAGGGCGAATGTAATCGCGGTTCCACCTCATGTTTACAAATTGCTCACGCAACCTGCCTCAATAAGTTCAATAATCAACCTTTAGCTATAACGGGCTATCCCGGATTTTCCTACTTTTGTTCAGAAGACCAACTCACAGATGTGATTCATACTAGCAAATATCTTATTTCCACCAGCAAAGACTCTCTATTACTTTGACTAGTATTACTATTTCTGTTCTAAGTTGTTTTTAATGTTGAATAAATGTTAAATGATCTAGCAACTTTTGTCAATTATTTTTCTTCATAAGTATCTGGATCAACATCAAGCAATGGACTCTTTTCTCCAGTATAAATAATATCTAGCTTATACATTGCACGAGAGGTAATAGTATAAACAAGTTGAGTTTCATCCAATTTATGGTAAGCAGCTTTAGAGGCATCCCACATGACTACCGCATCAAATTCTAGTCCCTTAGCCAAGTAAGAAGGCACAACTAGAGTACCATCAACTAGTCGCTGATTAGCAGTCGCAATTAAGGTCGTGTTTTCACCTTTTTTAGCTAATTCTTCATGCACAAATTTAGCTGCAGCTAAGTCTTTGGTAATAACAGCTGTCGTACGCTTATTTTGTTCATTATTATGCAAAACGTTAACTAAAACATCAATTGCTTCATCATCGGTTTTTCTGCCCCAAATTATAGGCTTAGGACCTTTACGGTTAAAGGCTTCAATCTTTTCGCCTTGACGCAAAATTTGCTTGGTGAAATTGGTCAATTCCTTAGTTGAACGATATGATTTCGTTAATTGCACCACATCAGTTTTTTCAGGATCAAATAAGCCAGAGATCTGCTTAAGTAAACTACGACTTTCATCCTTAGTAAAAATAGCCTGATTCAAGTCACCCAACATTGTAAACTTGGCCCGTGGGAAATTATACTTCAAGTAAGCTAATTGAAATGGAGTATAATCTTGAATTTCGTCAATGAAGGCATAACGCATCTCAAAGTCAGTCCTGCGACCAGTGATCATGTCATACAAATATAAGTAAGCTGAAACATCATTCATGGCAATATGGTGCTGCTTAAAGTTATTCTTAACTTCTTCCACATGAGCCAACCAATCATTTTCATCAATATTCCACTTAGATAGATCAACCATCTTAGGTACAGCTCGCAAAAAGCTCAGGTATTGTGCTCGCATATTCAAAAAGTGGTTGTGCAAAATACGCTTATGCACGCCCTTCAAGGCTGATAATACAATTTTTCTACCTAAAAAGGCCTCTTCCTTAGCCTCAGACTCAAATTCTTGATCAGGTCGATCATATAACTCATTTAATTCAGATTGGCTCATTCCTTCAATAGCGTGTGCCACCCAAGCCTTCTTAGTTTCTGGCGTAATCTTTCGATTCAACATCTTGATCAATTCTTCACGCGTTGCATCAATTCGGTTGGCCAACTTGTAATTTTCATTGAAAGAATAATAGATCTCCTTAATTTTTTCCTTATCAAAGTAAGGTTTCTTCTTATCACGGAAATAAATATTCTTGAAAATAACACCGCGCTTATTCAAGTGCTCTGCATAACGAGTCAACAAGTTAAAGAAATTAACTGAATCCTTAAACTTAGAAATATTGCTGTCTGCGGTTTGATCTTCAAACTGTCTGAATAAGTTTTCAACTTCCATACCTGGCAACCGTCGCGCAACAAACTGCCAGTAAGTCATTTGAACCATATTTTGTTCGCCCATTTCAGGCAAAACATTCTTAATATAGTCATTAAACAACTGGTTAGGACTGAACATGATTACATCACTTGAAGTCAGGTTGCCACGATAACGATAAAGCAAAAAGGCTATCCGCTGCAAAATCGCACTGGTTTTACCAGAACCTGCCGCACCCTGGACAAAAAGCAGATCTGCTTTGGTGTTTCGAATAATCTTATTTTGTTCGCGTTGAATCGTCGTTACGATTGACTTCATCTGCGTTGATGATTTTTCTGACAAAACTTCCAAGAGCATTTGATCACCGATTGACTCATCAGTGTCAAACATGTTCACAATCTTACCATCTTCAATCATAAATTGGCGTTTCTTAGTCATATCAACTGTAATTTCACCTTCAGGCGAATTATAAGAAACTTTACCCAATTTACCATCATAATAAATTGAAGATATTGGTGCCCGCCAGTCATAGATCAAGAAGTGATCGTCCTTGTCTGCAAAAGAACCTAGACCAATATAAATCGTCTCTGTTCGGTCCTCATTTTTTTCTTTAAAATCAACCCGAGCAAAATATGGTCGCTTCTCTAAACGCTCTACAGTCTCTAGCTGCTTAGCTGAATGTTGCCAAGCATGTTCACGTTCACTCAATAATTGTTGCTGCTGGTGGATTGACAGTGCTGTTTCCATTGAAGTGGAATAACCATCATAATCCAATTTAACATCGTCAAAAAAGTGTGAATTAAGCTCTCTTGCTTCGCCTTCAGCTGATTTGATAGATTTTTTTAAAGTTTTTTCGCGGTCCTTGATCTGACCCATAATATTATCAAGGTGCTTTTGTTCAAGTTCTTTTTCGTTTTTTTCAGTTTTGGCTGTAGCCATCTAATCACCTTTTCTTTAAAAATTCGCATACTATTTTACCATGAATAGCGCTTTCATAATAGTTTTCCTGCTCGTGAGAAAAATATAAATAAAAATTGATGAAAACTTTAACTTTAGAGACTATAATCTTGACATATTGGGGTGATATATACATGAAAAGATTTTTTAAATTACTGAGAAATGTTCTCTTGCTTGCTCTTATCGCTCTTGGCGTTTGGACTTATCAGAACAATCCCAATATTCGTATCGCAACGCAAGACTCCCTAGCTACACTTAGCTATCGAATTAACGAACTTCTAACTAACGAAACGACCATTTCTCCCAATAACGAAAAAAAGACTACTAATATCAAAACTGACACAGATAAAACAGAAAATGACGATTCTTCAGACAATCGTGTATGGTCAAATCCTGAAGCTAAGGTTTATATCGATATTAGCAATAATGCTCAACTAAGATCAGCTGCAGTCAATGCAATGAACGCTTGGAATCGTACCGGTGCTTTTACTTTTCACCAAATAAATGATAAAAAAGACGCTCAAATCGTCATTAATACAGTCGATAATAGCGACACTAATGCCGCAGGAGAAACAGCAACTACCTATAACCCTGCTACAGGACATTTGTTAAAGGCCACGGTCAACTTGAACCGTTACTATTTGCAAAACGAATGGTATGGTTACAGTTACAATCGAATCGTTAATACTGCTGAACACGAATTAGGCCACGCAATTGGCTTAAACCACACTAATAATGTCTCAGTCATGTACCCAAAGGGTTCGATCTATACGATTCAACCGCAAGATATTAAAACTGTTAAAAAGATCTACCACGAAAACAATTAACTTTAAAAGCTCACCTATTTTTTCTACAATAAAGGGTGAGCTTTTTACGAGGAGAAAAATATGAAAAGAATTTATATCGTCCGTCACGGTCAAACTTATATCAATCGCTACAATAAGATGCAAGGTTGGTGTGACACACCATTAACTACACCAGGAATTGAAGGCGCTGAAGAAGCTGGTAAAGCTTTAAGCGAAGTACCTTTTGACATTGCATTGTCTAGTGATCTTAAGAGAGCAAGTGATACCTGTGAGATCATCATGAAATATAACGCCAACAAAGACGAATTGCAGCACATCGCTAGTCCATTTTTCAGAGAACAATTCTACGGCTACTTCGAAGGAATGGATTCCGAAATGGCTTGGCGAATGATTGGTGGCAGTCACGGCTACGGAACACGGCAAGAAATGTTTGCTCATGAGAGCATCGATACTATTAAGGATTGGATTAAAGAAGCCGATCCTTATCACCAAGCAGAAAACGCTGAAGAATATTGGGCTCGTCTTGATGATGGTTTTAAATTAATCAGTCAATTGGATGGCGCTGAAAACATTCTGCTAGTTACTCACGGCTTCACTATTAGAAGTCTCTGGTATCGTTATGGTGACCATATTCCTTTGGTTCCAGGTCCTAAGAATGCTTCAATCACTATTATGACAATGAGTGAGAAAGGCGAAATTAAGATACCTAAGTGGAATTTAATGCATTTATAGCAAAATAAGATTAGGCGAATCGGGCCTAATCTTATTTTGTTTGTTTAATTATTTTTGCAAAACAATATTCTTATATAGCTTCACTGTTATTAAAAAACTTCCTACTATTTTTAACAGTAGGAAGTCTTACTCTAACTAATCTTTAGTCACTTGTTTTAGTTTTTATTAACTTGCAGTCGCCCAAAGTCTGAATCAATTGTTTGCCATCTTTTTGGTGGAAAACAGCGTTTTGATACGACAATCGTTCTTTCTTTTTACTCTTATCTTTATACTTTTTAATAAAGGTTACTTCATAGTTAATCCGACTATAATTACGCTTACCTGGTAAAACAGAGAGCACCTTGATCTTTACACTTAATTTCTTGATACTCTTCTTTTTATGCCATTCCTTTAGTTGCTTAGCAATCTTCTTATAGTCTGGATTTTCTTTTCCATTTTCAAAGTCATCTGCATTTGGCGACTTAAGGGTGTTGTACAATAGCTTAGCTGCATCCCCAACCTTAATCAAGCCAGGCCAAATCGGGTTAACAATATAGTCACCTTCTGCATCCTGATAGACATCTTTTTCGCCATTGCCTTGATATTCAGCAGTACCATCATAATCAGTGACGTCATCCTCACTATTAGAAAATTCTGAACTAATCGATTGCGACAAATCCGTTACCCTTTCGGACTTAATAGTTTGACCATCTGCCTTACTCTTAATATAGATTTCCATTCGCTTAGCAATCGGATAATCCTTGAAAGTATAGCTACCATGCTGGTTCAATTTACCCGCCTTACGATCATTGATATAGATCGTACCATTAGGAACGCTGCGCACTTGGAAAGTGGCCGTTTTGATCTTCATATCAACAGTCTTATCTGACCAAATGTTAACAATCGAATCAGCATCTAAATGGCGACCATTAACCTTAGATTTAACTAATATATGATAGCGACCAGGAAAGACCATACCTAAGTCTTGATAGTAATTCTGATTGCCACCTTCCATTTCACCATAATCCTTTTGGTTAACCGTCAAAGTTGAATTAGCGTGATTGGTCTTCACCTGTGGGCGATATACTTGTATCCACAACTTATATTTTGGAAAAAGCAAAAAATTGCGTCCATCTTGAATCAGTCTGATTTCACCATGATCGCGATTATGACGCAAATTATAGGCTAAACGTTTAGCTGCACTGTGATGCTCTTTAAAGTAATTTTGAAGCGGCTTCAGCGATTTATCTGTCACATCCATATCAGGCGTTGAAGCCGTGACATACTGAGCCAGCTCAGTTTTAGGATCCTGCATTTTAGCTACAATGCGGTCAATTTGACGTTCTTTAGTGTAATAAAAATTGCCAATTAGCCATGCAATACCAATTAACAGGATAATAACTCCCGATATCCAAATTTTCTTATGTTTTTTCATTGATCAAAACACCTTTTCACAAATCCTTTTAACTTAGATTAACAAGTTGATCAAAAAAAGCAAACATCTTTTGTTCACAAATCAAGACGAAGTTCTTATTATATTTAGTAGCATTATTTTATTTTGGAGGGGATTGCACAGTGGAAGTAAATTTTGATTTTGTAAAAAATAGCAGCTTCAAGGAAGCCTTTCCTACCGCTGAAAAAATCCACAAATTATACACAATTGATGATTATCGTGACGTTATTTCAAATTCACGTCTTCTATTAGAGAGTCTAATCAAAAAAATTTTTAAGTTAGAAAATCTCAGTCCATATTACACAGTTCATGATGGCGAACACCGTAATTTGCGTAATAATACACATTATTTACGCAATGAACTAGATTACCCTCTTTCGATCATGGATTTATTTGACGAAATACGCCGCATGGGCAACGCTGCTGTCCACGATAACCAAATTGAACCAGATCAAAAGCAAGCCTGGCACTGTATTTGTGATTTACACGATATTCTTGTCTTTTTAATTAACAGCTATGACGGTCAAGACCTATATTATTTGCGTCCCGATATTGCGATGGAAGCACAAACTGATGAAGACCATTATTATGTGCGCCAAAATAAGCAACCAAAAATAATGAAATTGCATGATCATCAAAATAATAAGAAAAAACAGTCCGCATCTGCACCAAAAAAGACGAAACATGTTAAACATTTTTCCAGTAAACAGCATATAGAGCAAACTAACTCTGAGTCACAAACGAAAACTACTCCTTCTACTAAAGACAATTGGTTAAGAAAAATTAAAGAACTCTTTCACCATGATTAGTCATATTGACACTATGTCACAATATGATAAACTATATATTATATAATTTACATACCGAGAAGCGCCTATGACGCTGCCGATACGCAAATGAAAACTGAACAAGTTTCTCAAATGGGGAACGGCTTATGCTAGTAGGTCGTTTTCCATTATTTTTTTACGAAAGGAGTGGTTAGTCCGCTATGGATAATCACAGGCAAAAACCTTGGGCTGTCGAACAGTCTGAGGTATTAACAAATACAAAAACAACCGAAACTGGTTTAACTGAAGACGAAGTTCGAATACGCCAGCAAGCTGGTTTAAACGAGCTCGCAGCTAAACCTCCTAAAACAGTAATCCAAATGGTCAAAGAGCAGATTTTTGATCCAATGATCGGTATCTTATTAGTAGCTGCCCTCTTATCTGCTATGTTTGGCGAATATACCGAAGCCATTATTATCGCGACAATCGTGGTTCTTAATACCATTATTGGAGTAGTTCAGGAAAAAAAGGCACAGTCTTCTTTAGCTGCGTTACGTGACATATCTGCGCCAACTGCCCATGTAATTCGTAATGGCAAAGAATTAATCATACCGGCCAAGGAATTAGTAGTTGGTGATATTGTTACCTTGCATGATGGGGACATGGTTCCAGCCGATTTGCGCTTAATTGAAACAGCTAACTTGAAAATTCAAGAAGCATCCCTTACTGGTGAATCAGTACCGGTAGAAAAAGACGCAGCTGCTGTTTTAAATCCAGATTGTGCTCTTGGTGACCGCATCAATATGGCTTTTTCTTCCTCAATTGTGACTTATGGTCGTGGTCAAGGCGTCGTGACAGCAATTGGGATGCAAACAGAAATGGGTGCCATTGCTGGCATGTTAGAAGATCAAACTGAAGTACAAACACCATTGAAACGCAAATTAGCTAAAGCCGGCATGGTCTTAACGATTATCGGCTTAATTATTTGTAGTTTGGTCTTTGCAATTGGTGCTTTCTATGGCCGTCCACTTTTACCACAATTCTTGGTTGCTATCTCATTGGCAATTTCAATTATTCCAGAAGGTCTGCCAGCAACCGCGACAATTGTTATGGCCTTAGGCGTTAAACGCATGGTTAAGCGTAACGCTTTGATCAAAAAGTTGCCAGCAGTCGAAACCTTAGGTAACGCCACTGTCATCTGTTCCGACAAAACTGGTACTTTAACCTTAAACAAAATGACTGTTACACAGGCAGCAACGAATGACTTCAGCCAAAGTCACGTAGTTGACCAGCTTGCAGCAAACAAAACCAATCAAACTTTGGCCTATGCTAGCGCTCTTTGTAACGATGCCAGCTTGAACGGTGAAAAAGAAATTGGTGATCCAACTGAGATAGCCTTAATTCCTTTTGCCCAAAAGCTTGGCTTTAACCAATCTAACTTAAAGAAAGAATTCCCCCGTTTGTTCGAACAACCCTTTGATTCGGACAGAAAACGGATGACAACATTGCACAAAATTGACGGTCAATTAACGGTCTTCACTAAGGGTGCAACGGACGAAATGTTGCCGTTATGTACACACATTATGACTGACAATGGCGTGCGTAAAATTACACCCCAAGACAAAAAGCAAATTGCCCACTTGTCTCACCAAATGCAAGCTGACGCTTTACGAGTACTAGGCTTTGCTACCAAAATAGTGGATAACTTACCTGAAGCAAATGCTGATTTGGAAAATAATTTGACTTTTATCGGGATTGTCGGCATGATTGACCCACCACGAAAAGAAGTTGCAGCATCAGTTAAAACCTGCCGTGAAGCCGGTATTCGCACAATTATGATTACCGGTGACCACAAGGTAACTGCCTTGGCAATTGCGAAAAAGTTAAACATTTATCAGACAGGTGACTTAGCAATCTCGGGAACTGAATTAGACCAAATGTCTGATGCAGAATTAGATCAAGCTGTTGAAAAGGCTACCGTTTTTGCTCGCGTTTCTCCTGCTGACAAACTGCGCATCATTCAAAGCTTAAAGCGAAATGGTGAGGTAACAGCTATGACCGGTGACGGAGTAAACGATTCACCTGCCTTAAAGGCTGCCGATATCGGTGTCGCTATGGGTGTAACGGGTACAGACGTGGCTAAGGACGTGGCTGATATGATCTTGCTTGATGATAGTTTTACCACAATTGCGCACGCTATCAAGGAAGGTCGCCGCGTCTACCGCAACATCCAAAAAGTAATTCAGTTCTTGCTAGTTGGTAACATTGCTGAAATTACCACTTTGTTTGCGGCAACTATTTTTAACTGGGATGCGCCATTATTGGCAGTACACATCTTGTGGGTTAACTTAGCTACAGCTACTCTACCTGCCCTTGCTCTTGGCGTAGACCCAGCAAGTAAAAACATTATGAAACACAAGCCAGTTAAAGCTGGTACTTTATTCGAAAAAGACCTAGTTATTCGGGTTATTACCCAAGGAATATTTGTTGCCCTGCTTACTTTAATTGGTTACTTCATTGGTAAAGAAATCGGCAATCAAGTTGTCGGACAAACCATGGCCTTCAGTATTTTAGCATTGGCCCAAATGATTCGTTCATTTAACCAGCATTCAAATACTGATCCCATCTGGAAAAGATCATCTGGTAATAATCCATGGTTAACAGTGTCATTCATTATCTCTGCATTTTTCATGGGTATTATTCTCTTTGTCCCAGCAATGCAAGATGCATTTCACATTACCAGTTTGTCAGCTGGACAATGGTTAATCGTAGTTACCCTAGCTTTACTTTCAATTGCACAAGTTGAGTTAGTAAAAGGTTGGGCAAAGTTTAGAAATATTTTTATTAATGACAATAATTTAATTGAAGATTAATTAGTTACAAAAAGACGGTAGCATTACAACGCTATCGTCTTTTTTGATATTAAACTTTGGCTGCTGCCAATTGGTCAACATCTATCTGACTACGACCAATCTGAATTGCCTTTTCGGTGCTTTCATTCAAGCTAGCATTGATCATCTTATGGCTAAGCTCCAGCACCATTGGCAAATTAACACCGCTAATTACCCGTACTCGCTCAGGATACATATCTTCATATTCCGAAGCGACTAAGTGGGGTGTCCCATTTTTTAAATCAGTTAGCACCAAAATCTGACTATTCTGATATTTATTCATGACTTTAGCAAAACGAGCCTTAAAATCTCTGATTCCTGTGTCGTTTAATTCAATTGTCAGGATCTGATCATTCTTGCCTGCCAACATATCATGTGCAGACATTAGCCCCGCAGCCAACCCTTCATGAGTTGCAATTAAAAGTTCCATAAAGCGCACCTCTTTGTAAGCGATTTCTATAGAACCATTTTAACATATTTTTGTATTAATTAATCTGTTCAATATCTGCTAATAAGCTACTTTGTTCAGGTGTTAGCCGCTCATCCTTTTGCCGTAACTTAAGTACTTGTAGACAAGTGTGCAAAATCTTTTTTCCTTGTTCCGTCACTTGTTTGCCATCCATATCAGGCGTTACATTGGCTAAAAAGTCATCCATCTCATCAGCAGTAACCTTGAAAACATCATTTTCTCCATGAATCAAGGGCATCCGATTGAGCATTTCTTCAATCATTTGTAATTTATTTCTAGCCTCTTCAAAATCCATCTTGTTCACATCCAATTCTTTTATTATACAAAAAAACAGCCACCTAAGTGACTGTCATCTTTATTTCGTATTAATAATTGCGTTTGAAATTGTAGTTGCATTAGATTCGATCAGTTGATGCGAATTGTTAACAAAAAGGGAAGCCCCAATTCCTATAGCAGCAAATACAAGCCAAACTTTCTGTAAAACTGTACTCTTCATGTTCCCAGCTCCTTATATTTCTTATTATATAAAAAGCCGATCGTTATGGGAATGGCTGCGCTTACAATTAACATAATTGTAATATTATTTACCTTTACTTAAGAGTTACTTCTCCAGCAACATTTGTATCAAAAAAATCAGCAATTTGATGGACGTCCATCCCTTGCCCTAAAGCCCACATTAATTTGGTAATCGCACTCTCAGAAGTCATATCACAAGCGGAAATAGCTCCTTCCAGCAAAGCCTCACGCCCCACCTCATATTTGGTCAAATCGCTACGTTCATACAAGCATTGACTGCTGGCTACAACGGGAATACCTTGACGAATTAGCTTACCAATTGCGGCTACCATGTTGCGGCGAATAAAGTTCATCCCGCCTAGACCATACGCTTCGATAACAATCCCGCGGCAACCACTATTAACCATCGCAAAAAGCAGATTAGGATCAAAACCTGGAAATAGTTTCACCAACGATACGTGCGAATTAATTTTAGTATTTAAGGTTGGCTGACCGTCATGTTCTTTTTGAAAATGTTCTGAATTAAAAACTAACCCATCGGAAGAAACGGTTGCTACTGGTGGTACATTCACACTTTCAAAAGCATCAAAGTTGGTAGTCCGCACCTTTACACTGCGGCAGCCCAGCATAACTTTATTATGAAAGGCTAAATAAACATCAGGTGGACAAGTTGCTGCAGCTGCAAAAGCCAACCGTAGGTTATCGTGAGCGTCACTTAGGACCACGTTAATTGGTACCTGACTTCCCGTCAGCACAACCGGGATATTAATATTTTTCAGCATAAACGACAACATTGATGCCGTATAAGCCATAGTATCAGTACCGTGTGAAACAACAATTCCATCGTAATCATTGCGGTATTTGTAAATATTTTCTGCAATAAATTTCCATTCTTCTGGTTGGATATTAGAAGAATCTAATTGCAAAATATCGCGGACTTGAATGTCGTACGGCAACTTTCCCAACATTTTAATTAACTCTTCACCGGTTTCCTTGGGTACTAGGCCTGCATCAGAAGCAACGGAAGCAATGGTTCCCCCAGTTGATAGCAATAATATTTTCTTCATCTTGTTCCCCTTTATCTCAAATCACAATGTCGACCATAACTATTCATGATTAGATCAATTAAAACATAGGCCGAACTAAAAGTTACCGCATTTTGCTTACTAAATTGAAATGGCGTAGTTTTGAAGAAAAAGCTATAGTCGCTAAGAGAGGCTAGTTTTCCCGTTTGCCAGCTAGTCAATGACACCAATTTCAGTTCAGTATTCACGACATCAATCTTCTTAAGTTCTTCAATAATTGTTTTATTAAAACCACCAAATGAAATAACAAACAGCATGTCATTTTCCCGTGCAGACCGCCCTAATAATGCCACTTCGTCGCGTGCACTAGGCAAAATAATTGCTTTTTTACCAATTAAGAAAAAGTTATGCGCCAAATATTCCGCGATAATTTGCTGCTGCCAGCCAGTAGAGTAAAGATAGATCGTTTCCGCTTGATCTAAATCCGCAAAAAATGGTTGTAAGTTTAATCCCTTAAAATATTTAAAAGTTTCAGCAATGATCTTTTGTAAATCCGTATTGAAATCTAGCGTTTGCTTGTTCTTAACGTTTTGCTCCTTTCGTGCAGCTAACTCGGACAATTCAAATTTCAATTCGCTGAAACCACTTAATCCCAATTTTTTGCTTAGGCGGAAAATAGCGGACTTAGAAACGTATAATTTCTGAGCTAATTCCAGCAAACTCAACTGACTTGCTGCTTCAGGATATTTCAATAAATAGCTAACGATTGCTTTATCGGTCTCATTAAAACTTTCCTTTTTCTTCATGACCGCTGTTTCTAAATCCATTCTGTTTCCTTTCTCATCACTGTTTCTTATTAAGAAAAGAATA
Source organism: Lactobacillus sp. UMNPBX15 (assembly GCF_002553785.1). NCBI lineage: Bacteria > Bacillati > Bacillota > Bacilli > Lactobacillales > Lactobacillaceae > Lactobacillus > Lactobacillus sp. UMNPBX15. The sequence continues at coordinate 13,758 of NZ_PCYV01000025.1, read as the reverse complement.
TCATGTCGTACTCAAAAAAGGTAGCCACCCTATTTGAGTAACTACCTTAATTTTTATTCTTAAATTGAAGTTATGTTATGACAATTAATTATTTAAGTTCTGGCCAGTATGGAGCATTAACTGGAATCATGTCATCCAAAATCTTCTTAGCAACGGAAGCATCTGGTACAGTCTTGTTTAATGCAAATGCTTGCAGCATCTTATTGTATGAATGTTCAACATAAGCATCAACAACCAATTTTTCACAAGTTTGTTGTTCCATCATCAAGCCTCTTTGGAAGCGACCTGCTTTACCCGTAGCCATTGGTTGAATGCCATCAGCACCAAACAATGCTGGTACTTCAACAATTGAATCTGGATCCATATTAGAAATTGCACCGTTATTAGCACAGTTAGCTAAGAACTTTTCATGAGTGTTAAATGCGATCGCATGACAAATATCTACGATATATTCAGAGTGCAAACCTGAAATATCCCAAATATTATTCTTAGCAGTTCCCACCTTTACGATTCTTTCACATTCGCCAAAGACAATCTTTTGCCGGTGTTCACGAATTTCATCAGTACGAGTATGCTTCGGATCAGCATTAGCAACTTCATATTGTGGGAAGTAGTAGTATTGCATGTAATTGTTTGGCAAAGTTTCTGGCTCTAGCTTATATTCATCGGCAACTTTCTTAAAGGTGGCTTCCCAAGAAGCTTCAGTATCCTTGTCGTAATCGCCACCTACCCAATAGCCGTGCTCTTTGACGTATTCCTTCAACTTAGGCATTAAGTCTTCGCCAGTCTTCTTGTTGCGAACTTCTTTCCACCAGCCAAAGTGATTCAAACCATAATAGTTAAAGTCAATATCATGCCAACTGTCCAAACCACAAATGGCAGCCATTCTGTCCATATCATCAATCGGCATATCACAAATGTTAATTACCTTAGCATTTGGACGAAGACGACGGCAAGCTTCTGCAACGATTGCAATTGTGTTGGAGTAGTTGATCATCCAAGCATTTGGTGAGTATTCTTCCATCCAATCAATAATTTGCAAAATTGCGGGAATTGAGCGAAGACCATAGGCCATTCCTCCGGGTCCAGTAGTTTCTTGACCATTCACGCCATATTTTAATGGAATCTTTTCATCCAAGCTTCTCATGTGATATTTACCAACACGAATTGATCCCATAACAAAATCTACATCAGTAAAAGCCTCTTTAGGATCAGTTGTGTAAGAAAACTTAATTTGTGGTGCCCTTTCCTTCATGATAATTTCAACAGCTTTGGCAATCTTTTCTTGCCGTTCAGCATCGTTATCATAGAACTTCAACTGTCTTAATGGGAATTTATCCTGACTCTTGATTAAATCAAGGACAAATCCTGGAGTAAAAGTACTACCACCGCCAGCAATAACTACTGAATATTTCTTACCATCCATAATCTATTTTCTCCTTTAAATAAAACTAAGTTTTTATCTCTGTTTCATTTGCCTTACGCATATATTTATATCATCTTCTTCCACAAATGTATTCGTTTTCACCAGCTTCAGACTTTGTTTCAAGTTTTGGAACGCGTTTCACTACGCGAAATATTTTTAAATGTTGCCTTAAGCCTAACAAATCAGGTGTTTAACTGCCTTTATTAGTAATAGTGTAAACATGAAAAAAATAATCGTTTCATGACCAAGATAAACTATAATTTGAATATTCCTTTAACCACAAAAATAAATAGTCCGTATTTGATGATCGTATAGCTTTAATTACAAAATACGACTCAAACTAGTTTCACTTCCATATTTTGTAGTGTAATTTTGAAATTAATTATAATTTTAATATCTTTCTGCTATTTTCTATACAATATAATATTTTTAAAACATATCTTTGCTAAACGCTGATTTTATCCCAACTCTTAGTCATTAGTACTTGATAATTTATAGATAACTTAGGTTATAATTATATATTTTTTTATATAAATTTAGCCTTTATTAAAAAACTTTTGAATTATTTATTAGTCGTATAGCTTTTATTTTAGGTCGCCCTAAGTCTTGATAAACTAGCACTCTAAAAAATAACATATATGTTTTTATTTAACAAGATACGTTATTAAAGCTGTTCATATATAGACTTTGTTTTTAATAATGTTAGTATCATTCCATGAAGAGACATATAACGATCTTTAAGGAATTGACTACTCCTTAAGCAAAAAAATGACTTATAAATTGGGAATTCTTTTCGTAATATAGGGGGATTAGGAAAAATGACAAAGAATGTTAAGCTATTATCACTTATCGGTATCGCAGCCGCTTTAGCAGGTGGAAGTGTTGCTATTTCAAATAATAACAACTCTACTGTTCAAGCTGCTTCTATCACATTACCCGCTGGTTACACCAAGAGTGCCATTATTAAATGGAACCAAACTGGTAAAGCAAGTAAGGCTTTGATTGATGCTTCTAAAAAAGGCATGAAGGAAAACACCAATAGTGATGCGGGTTCAGATAATACGTTAGTTAACGTGACTAAATTAACTGCGTCTCAACAAAAAGAACTGAGCCAATACACTTTAAGCTTAATTAATTCTGCACGTCATCAACTTGGCAAGCAAGACTGGACTTACAAGCGAGGTGCTTTGCACTTTGCAAATCGTGTAGCTAACGAATACTACAACCATAACAGATCTTGCTGGGATGCCGACCACTATGTTACTGGAATTGAACGCGCAGCTAAGGCTTCTGGCCTTAACTCAAAAGTAGGTCAAGTCTACGAAGATGAAGCTGGCTTGCCTATCTCTTCAACATACAATACTAACTTACGTCCAATGTCAGTATTGAAAAACCAAATTTACTTTAACGTAAAGCAAATGCTTTTTGGCGGTTTTGCAGGCTCTGACAGTCAGATGAATGACTCATCTAGATACACTGAATGGGAACACGCTGGTGATTTACTTGGTTGCCGTACTAAGAGCTACGATGCTAAGACTAAATACTTTGGTATTAGTTTCAGTGGCTTAAAGGATGACCAAAGCAAGGTTAGTGTTCACATGATGGGTGTTGCTAAACGTTACATCCAAAACTACAGAAAATTCAATCATTAAAACTAACGCTGTAGTTAAAAACTTAATACAGTTTCCTAATCCAAGAGCTCAAGTAGTTCAGTCAACTATTTGAGCTCTTTTATTTTTGCCCATTTTTCATCAAAATCCTGTCAAAAAAATGCAGATATTCACACATTTTCAATTAAGCTATCTAATTGTTTGTATACATTAGCTAATACTAATAGTGTGTTAAGTTATTATCTTATTACTATTTTGTCTATAATCCTTGATAAATCAATGTTTCCAGCAATAACTGTACATAATTAATAACAGTATAGTAAATTATGATTACAATTAATAAACTTTTTCAAAAGCAATTTTTGCGTTATCCATGCGGGATTTTCGCTTACACAATCTATTACATTATTGTTATCTAAAAAAAGGATTGCTATATTAAATAGCAACTGGTATATTATATATCAATATGTTCAATGAACATAAAAAAGGGAGGATAAAGATGTATTTCACTACTACAAGAAGAAAAACTAGGAAAGACAGGATACATATCCAATTCTTTGCACAAGCCTTAAAAAAAGACCTATCACAAGGAACTGTTTACAAGTATTCAGTTCAAAGATTCTGTGAAGCTGCAAATATCTGTCGCGGAACTTTTTACCGCAACTTTAAAAATTTGAATGATCTATTTAGTCAAGTACTGCAATTCGAAATCAATTCTTGCTTCAACAATCCCCAATCAAGTACTTTACATAAAAAAGCACACAACTTACTGATAGAAATTGAAACTAATGCCACCTACTATCGAAATGTACATTCTCTTGCCTCAAGTCAAATTCGAACACAAGTTGACCAAGCTCTTTTTCGTGAAATGCAAAAATTACTATTCAATAGTAATCTTTCTAATAAGCATATCCAAAGCATTTCAAGTTTGATTCTTATTCGAATTCTAGACTGGATTGCTCATGACTATCAGGACAATGTCATCACAGTTTATACTGACGTTGAATGCCTTTTTCTCCATCACATTAAAAAAAGTTGCTAGCAACGAATACTAGCAACTTTTTACATTAAGCATAAATTTTACGTTTTAAAATACCGACATAAGGTAAATTACGATATAAGCCGTTATAGTCAAGACCATACCCTACTAAAAATGCATCTGGAGCTTGAAAACCATAGTAATCAGCATGGAAATCAACTACTCTAGTATCTGGCTTATCAAGCATAGCTACCACTTCAACGCTGGCGGCACCACGGTCTTTCATCACTTCACTCAATGCTTGAAGCGTACGACCGGTATCAATAATGTCTTCCATAAAAATTACCGGTTGATCTTTAACATCAGATTTTATATCTTGAGTGATCTTTACCTTGCCTGTTGATTCGGTACCGGCATAACTTGAAGCCTTAATTGGATCAACTGTCAATTTAAAGTTAAGTCGCTTGATCATGTCACTAGCAAAAATCATTGCCCCATTTAAAACGGGAATGACAATCGGCTGCTTGCCCTCATATTTTTGATTCAATTCAGCAGCCATCTCATCCATGCGCTTATCTAATTGTGCTTGATCAAACAAAATTTTCTCAATGTCGTTGTTCATTATCTGTCTACCCTTTGAATTCATAATTTTGTCATTGATAAGATTTTAACATGATTTAAGACTGAGTTAAAGCTCTGAAGTACTAAAAGTAAATAATTTGTTTATTTATTGGCTACAATTAGCCTAAATTGTTCGGATTTTAACAAAAGTATTTCACTGAAATTAACCTTATTACGATTAGCATAATTATAATAAGGCTAATCGTAATTATGTTATAATCAAATAAAAGAAAGGAATAAATCTATGCAACATTTTGTCGGTAGAAATAATGAACTCAATGACCTCAATGCTAAATATCAGAGTCCTAACTTCGAGATGATCGTAATCTATGGCCGTAGACGAGTTGGTAAAACCGCCTTGATTAGTGAGTTTATTCAGAATAAACCTGCTATTTACTATCAAGGAATAGAATCAACAGGTGATATGAATCTCAAGAATTTATCAGAAAAAATCAACGATTTAAAAAATGATGATTTTAATACTGCATCCTACGCTGATTTTGAAAAAGCTTTTACAGAAGTGCAAAATATTGCTAATCATTTAGAACAAAAATTAGTCTTTGTCATCGATGAATATCCCTTTTTAGCCAGATCAGAACATTCTGTCAGCTCTATTCTTCAATACGTAATTGACCATGTCTATAAAAAATACAATAATGTCATGTTAATTCTTTGTGGGTCATCGATGTCATTCATGGAAAGACAGGTCCTGGGGTACAAGAGCCCACTTTATGGCAGAAAAACTGGGCAATTAAAACTAGAACCATTTGACTTATTTGAATCAGAAACAATGCTGCCTAGTGTTAATAAAAGCGACTTATTAGGTTACTATGGCATCACTGGTGGCATTCCTCAGTACTTGGCTTATATCAATCCCGAGATTTCATTGAGAGATAATATTAGACAAATGTTTTTCTCACCAGTTGCTCCTCTGCGTGATGAACCGAACGTTCTAATGCAGGAAGAAATGCGCAATCCAGCTACATATAATGCTATTCTCAAAACTATTGCTAATGGTTCCAATCACTACAACGATATTGTGCAAGCAACTGATATTACATCTAGCTCTCTTACACCCTATTTAAAAAATTTAATAGATATTGGCGTCATTCAAAAAAAGCAACCACTTTTTAATAAAAATAACCGCAAAGCTTACTATTATATTGTTGATGGTCTCTTTCGTTTCTGGTTCAAGTTTGTCGACGGTGAGACAGATTTAATTGTTAGAGGACAAGTTGATCGCTTATTAGACTATATTATGAGTGAATTACCCAGATTTTTAGGTCCAGTATTTGAACAAGCTAGTGGCGATTGGCTTTGGCGTCAAAATGATTTACCAATTGGCATTCGTACAATTGGTCAGTGGTGGGGCCCTAATCCAGCTAAAAAGCGTGAAGAAGAAATTGATATTGTTGCACCTGATTTCACTAATAATCAAGCTATTATCGGTGAATGTAAATGGCGAGCAAAAGATAAGATTAAACCGGAAATGATTGATACTTTAGTTGAAAGATCGTTCCTAGTACCCAAGATTAAACAAAGCTATCTTTACTTTTTTGCCAAAGAGGCAACGCCTGGTTTCAAAGCATATGCGCAAAAAAATAATGTCACAGTAATTGAATACCAACACTTTTTTGAATAAACATAAAAGCAGCATCCCAAAGCTTATACTCTAGGAATGCTGCTTTTTCTCTATATTTTCTTAATCATATGATCGTAAGTGCGGTCACCAATCGTCATCGACTTCTGCACTTCATAACCCTTATGCTTGTATAAAGCTTGCGCACGTGGATTTTCTTTGTCCACATTTAAGCTGATAATATGATAGCCATGAGCTAACGCTACTTGTTCTGCCTCGTCCATCAGCTTGCTGGCAATATGTTCACCCCAATGATCAGGATGAACAGCTAGCGCATCAATATACCACTCGTGTGGCCAAGCTTCTTGATCATCAAAAATCACGGTTGAAATGGGTAAACCAGCATTTGCATAATTGTGACGCAAAACAACATCGATGATCTTTTGGTCCTTATACGGGTACATATCCAAAATTCCGACCACTTGACCATGATCTTCGGCTACCCAGATGCGGCGATATGAATAGCGGTAATCTTCTGAAATGAAGCCTAATTTCATCAAACTATAAAATTGATCTTCTGGCAAAGATTCAATCGACTTCATCTGCATTTCATCAAAAATTTGCTTTAATATCGGATAAACAAAGGGAAAATCCGACTTTCTTGCTCGTCTAATAATCATTACTTTCTCCTTAAAAATTATTCATCATCATGATCATTTTCAAACAAATCAACATCATCGACTACATCGAACTTGATTGGGTTCTCTACTTGATTTTTTAACAGGTCAAATATAGTAGTTGCCTTCGGTTCCAGCAATTTGCAGTCATGCATTAAGCGATATAAGGCGAAGAGCTGCGTATAAGTAGCTCGAATCAACAGTCCATCCACCTGATAAGCGGCATCATTATCATCTACTTGCATCGCAGTAGTTAAATAGTCACGCAGTTTTCTTTCATCATAATCTTGGCCCATCATTTCTTTTAGCGCCGGATCTAAGTCGGCATAGGTTTGTGACAGCTTAGTGATTCGTTCAAAATTATAGGCTAAATCAGTGTTGATCTGCTCCATGCTGACCTGATCAAGTTTATCTTGATTGTTGCGAATTCCAGCAGCCAAATTGTCCAGCGCTTCACCAAAAGCACCAAAAACATAATCAAGTCCTAATTGGGTCTCCATTTGTTCGGGCTCTAGATCACTTAATTGGGCTGCACTTTGCGCATTCCAAGCAAAAGAAGGACTGATGATGCGACTAGGCGTCTGGAACAAAATTCCTGCTAAACCTTGCTTGGCTGAGTATTGAACATTAATTGAACCAGGTACAAAATCGCAGCGTTGCTCCAGCTTTTCTACTGCTGCTTGGAGCTTAGCATATAAGTCAGCCACAATACCTGATGTATCACCTTGACCGTTATCAAGCACAATTGTGCCATTTTGCCAGGTATCATGCGGATTATTTTCAGCTAAAACAGAGAAATTCTTGTCAGGATTAAAGCCACTAGCAATATCCTGCGTTGGTAAATAAACGAGAGCGTGACCCAAGAAGTCGGTAATCGCATTAGCATTTTGGTCATCGCCAATTGAATCGATATATGCCATTAAAGTGTAGAGATAGCCATATCCTAGTTGATTAATAATCCCGATTAAGTCAGTCTTGTCCTCACTATCACTTGCCTGAATATAACTGATCAATTTTTGTCGTAAATCTACAAGGGTCCGATCATTGGTGCTGCTTAAATAGTTATCGACATCAGGGATGCTGGCGGAAAAGCCCAAAATTATCCGGTACAAGTAGTCCAAATCAGCGCAATAGCCGTCCCAATCTTGTTCGCTAATTTGCCCGGCCGTATCTTGCAAGTCACGCGCAAAATTCAAAATAAAGGAAATAGCCAGATGAGCTGCGCATTGCTCTGTATTTTCATGCTCAATCATTGCCGCAGTTTTAGTACCTAGAACATCATTACGGAAAATCATCACATCATTAGGTGACTGCAAGTAGACAATCACGTCATGTTGCGTCTCATCATATTCCACGTCCAGAGCGCCAGCAGGGATTAAATTATTTTCGACCAATAAATCACCTGCTTGGCGTAATTTTTCTGCCAATTTTTCCGCTTCTGCTCGTTCAATTGGCTCACCCATCAAGTTAGAATCAGCGCCAGTTGCTGCAGCTTGATCAGCTAAATTTGCTAATAAAGAAAAATCAGGATCTGGCTTGAACAAGTAAGAATCATGAGGGACCTCGACTGTTAAGTGATAAAGCAGTTGTCCTGCAGTTTTGCTATCATCGGTTGAACGCTGCACTTCTTGATAAATTCCCCATAAATAGGCAAACGGCATCCCTGCTAGCTGCGTTTCAGTTTCGGCTAATACATCAGCGTCAAACACGCCGCTTGTAGTTAAAATCTGTTGCAATTCTGCCTTGATCTTTTCAGCAGACAAATCAGCTGTATCTTGATAATAATCATTAATCGCTTCACTTTGCTTAGTCAATTTATACCAGACATTGTACAAATAATCCATATCTTGGCGCAATTGCTCCGGATCAAGCCCTGTCCTCTCTTTTGGCGCCGTGGCATCCATAAAACTGCCAGCCCAACTAATAATAATCCCCTCGCCGTTAGAAGCGTCATCTTGCTCAAGCAGATAGTCATAAGCTTGCTCATTCAAGAGTAAGCTGGGCACAATTAAGTTATTTGGCGTTTGTAAATAAAGTAAGACACTGTCATCATCAGGATTTAATTCAGTATTTAAAGAATTAGACACAATGCAGTTTAATTGCTTAATCCAGCTAATCGCATTGTCAATTTTATTCATTACTTGTTTTAGTTTTGCATCTTCAGTCATGGAAAACTCCTTTATTATCATCGCAAAATGCTGTAAGCAATTACATTCTCACATATTTAGGAGATGATTGCATTATTTTTGCAGAACAATGTTAAGTTTTTGCTTTTATAAAGTCATAAGCTGAATCATTTAGTATTCTTTCTCGGTCGCACTACAATATAATTGATTAATCTGAACAAGGGAGGTTTTAACATGCCGTGTACATCAATTGCAATGAAAGCAAATAATGGTGATTTATTCTGGGGCAGAACCGATGACTTTACTTTCAGTCCCTTTAAAAAGAGCGTGAAAACTCAGATCACTGCTTTTCCTAAAAATACAGAAATGCCAAGCTGTTATCATAAATGGATGAGCAAATATGCATTTGTAGGAATTAATGTTAATAATTCGCTCTTCTATAATGATGGGATTAATAGTGACGGTTTAGTTGGGGATGCTCAATATCTGGAAGAATGTAGCTGGGACACTGAAGAAAACTTAAAAAGCGCGGCTTAACTCCGATCGTCGGAGCAGAATTTGTTAGCTATATTCTAAGCAATTTCAAAGATATTACTGAGATCAAAGAGGCAATTCCTAAATTGGCCCTATTAAAAACTGAATATCAACCATGGGAAGATGCAGAAACTGGCATACCTAGCCCCATACCAATGCACTTCACCTTCTTTGATCCTAGCGGCAAAGGCATTGTACTTGAACCGGTTAACAACGGTGCTTTCAAAATCTATGACAGCATCGGTGTGATGACCAATAGTCCAGAATATTCTTGGCACTTAAATAACTTGCGTAACTACGTGCAAATGCGGCCGCATAATGTTGGTGAAAACAAGCTAAATGATCAATTAGTAATTAAACAGATCGAAAGTGGTTCTGGGTTACTAGGACTACACTCCGCCCTCTCGTTTTATTCGGGCAACTTTTCTGTCAAACTACATTGACAGCTTCAAGCGTGAAGATGGAATCATGCAACTATATGATGTTTTCAAGACGGTCATGATTCCAAAAGGTCTTGAAAAACTAAGTGCCAATAGTACTAAATCTGATTACACTGGCTATTGGATTGGCTATGATGTAACAAAACATACGCTTTATATTCAACCAGAGTGCTGCAATACTTTTACTCAATTTACTTTATCCGCAGATTTAAAAGAAAAGACGATTAAGCAAATTAGTCGTGAGATTAGTTTAGCTTAAAAAAGCATAAAAATAATCGAGCAGTCATTAGATTGTCCGATTATTTTCGTGTATTTACTTTTTACAATAGTTTAGCATTTACAACTTTAACATAGCTATTTTGTCCTAATTGATAGAAACGCTTACCATGGATTAAAACAGTTTTGCCATTATTCCATACGCCGTGCTTAGTTCCTTTCTTTAACAGGACACGCTTAGTATGATTTTTGACAACTTGGCCATTATGATCATAGACATAAGCATTTTTCTTCAATAAAACATACTTAGTGGCTTGAAGGTTGGCTAATTTAATGTAGGCATTTTCACCAATTCGGTAATACTTTCTGCCATGGATCTCAAAGAGTTCACCATTATTCCATACATAAACATAATGGCCCTTCTTAATCAATCTGATCTTGCCATCAACTGATAATGCTCTGCCACTAGCATTGTAAACATAAGCATTTCTTACAACTAATTTCTTCATAAAGGTATTAGCTAATTTAACATATGCATTAGTTCCTACTTGAAGGAATTGCTGTTCCTTGATTTTCACTACTTGGCCATTATTCCAGGCAGAAATAGTTGCTCCCTTCTCAAGACGTTGAACTTTATTATTAGTTGCAAGAACCTGTCCATCTTGATCATAAACTAGTGCAGCGTGAGTTAAAACGAAGGTCTTTTCTTTAGCAGCATCAGCAAGTGATGGAGTAACATCATTCTTAACATCAGATTGAGTTGAATTTCCCTGCTCAAATGAATTTTCGGTGGTTGATGTAGGTACTGTCACAGGAGCTTGCCCATTATCATTATGATTAGCATTGCCGTTATTTTGATCAGGATCAACAACAGGAGTTTCAACAAAGTTAGGGTCGTAATGGACGATTACTTTCTTTTCTACTTTATTGCCCAATTGATCAACTACTGCAATTGTAAAGACATGTGTTGTTGGCTGACCATGATTATCATCAAGTACTTCTTCTTTTTCAAACTTGTGTGAGCCATAATCGTTAGTTGTGTCAGGACTAGCATATAATCCCGCGACATAATCGTAGCCAGAACCGTTAAATTGGCTGAATAAATTATCACCATCAAGATAGAATTTATAGCCATCCAGATTATCGTTAGCTACGCCAGAAAGCTTAAAGGTTGGCTTATTAGTTGTAAATTCTGCTTCATCTTGATTGCCGAGTTGATCAACTAATAATGTAGGTTTAACTATATCTAAAATCAAACCAACTGATCCACGTTTTTCGGTACCATCAGTGGTCTTATAGATGTATTGCACATATCTATGACCTGTGTGAGGCATCTTAAAGACAATTGTAAATTTACCATTATTGTGAATATCAATCTGATTATTAGGATCATTTTCAAATCCACTAGCTACCATTGCTGTTAAGCTAACAACGTTAGAATCAACATGACCAGTCAAAGTAAAGTCATTAGTAGCAGGATCATAATAGCCATTTTCAACTGCTTCTAAGCCAAGATTAGATACGCCACCATCTGTCAAATAGTCAAAATGAATGTCTGGGTTAGACTTATCTTCTGGCTCATACCCTGGATATGGTGTAGGACCAAAAGCATCCTCATCTGCTACTTCATCAGTCACATTAACTCCTAATTGATCTCGATTAGTATAAACTGGCTTGTCAACATGAGTAGGATCGTAGTAAACGCCGATATAAACTTCATCGCTAATATCCGTCGTGGCTGTCTTTTGCTTATCATTAAAGGTTGGCCCATCAATTTCAGTCCATCCCTTTAACAAAGCACGGTTAAATTTACCATCTTTTCCCTTATTAATGCTTGTATGGATATGGAATGTTGCCACGCCATCTTTGACAGTAGCAGTATAAATTTCTTTAGTGAAATAATCTTGGGCAAATGCTTGAACATTATCGCCTTTAGTCACTGCTGCTTGAACAACAATATCCTGATCATTGGAACCAAATACTGAATAGATTTCTGGACCGAAGCTCTTCTTTTCTCCATCAACATGTTGCCATGCAAATTTTGCCTTAAGTGTAGCTGGAGTAAAGGTTAATAATACGTCATGGCCAGCTTGATCACTTGAGAATACAAGCGGCATTTTTTCATCAGCAGCAACAGGTACTGCATACTGATCACTAGCTACTTGAACCAACTTGCCATTAAGATAAAAGTCCTTTGTTGCACCGCCACGTAGAGTATAAGTATTGGTTTTAGCATCATAATCCTCCATCTTTTGATTAAATGCTAAACCATTAGTAGCATTCCAAACAGAAACCTCTGGTTTGCCTGCTTGACCAGCTACATCTAAAGTTAAGGCAGCTGTATTATCTGCTACATCACTAATTGCAACGGTTACTTTATTACCCGCACCCGAAAATGCATTAAGTTCTTCGGGCGTCAGCTTAAATTCAAAATGACCTGAGGTTTTATCGTGATCTGAAAAAACCGATTGTTCCTGATCATCTAATTTAAAACCGAATACTTTATCATTAATGGTTACCGTACCGTATGAATAACTAGTAAAGCCAGCACCCGTATCTTTATAGTCACCACTCAAAGTAGAATTTGTCTGATCAAATTTCACATTACTCAAAGTTGGCGCAATAGTATCAATTACAACTTGAGTATCATGTGTTTGGACTTGATGAGGACCATCATTATACAAAGTTGCCACAAACCGATAAGTATAATTTCCGTCTGGAGCGACAACCATCTTACCTGTTTGAGCATCGTAAAGTTTGCCATCCCAGTCAAAAACAGATGCATCTGAGGCCGAGTATCCCATATCAACGGTACCTTCGCCATCGGCATGATATGACTTTTGAATTCCATGAGAATCACCCAAAACTCTTACTACATTACCTTTGGCATCTAAGATTTCCACTTTAAGATCTTCAACATTTTGTTTAAGGTATGCATAAGGTCGAACTAAATCGCTCTTATTATCGTTATTGGGTGAAAAGGCAACCTTACCACTTTCATATAACTTAGCTACTTCTTGCCAATTATATTGACCATCCACATTAATTAATTTTTTAAGTGAGTCTTGATCAGCAATTCCGCGTGGATAGTTATCCTCATTAGTCCAACGATTGCCTTGGATGTCATTATCTTCATTGGCATTATTATCAAAGACATTCTCATTGGTCATATCACCATAATAACTTAAGTATGGCACTACCAATGTTTTCTTAGTTTCAGTATTTGTAAAGTTTAAGAATCCTTCGACTAATTGATTAGGCTTCAAATTAGATAATTTTAAAGTATATTTAACTTGTGCATCTGACTTTGGTGCTACGGTAACAGCATCTGCACCATAAACATTTGCTCCTGCGAGTTGAACATCGTAAAAGATTCCGCTATCCTTTTCTCTCTTTTCAGTAAAGCCTCCACCCATATCATCAAAAGTATAAGTTTGAGCCTTATCTGACAAGTTATGCAAAGTCAAGGTAAGTGTCAATATTTTTGCGGTAGGCTGTGAACCATTAGTCTAACCTTAATTTCTTAAATATTTATCTGATTTATTTTCCT
>NZ_PCYV01000024.1:0-35322 GCF_002553785.1 Lactobacillus sp. UMNPBX15 | reverse complement strand
AACCCTTCTTTTTTTGTTATCTAATTTCTATTTACACAAGAATTTATACTGAACCTTTTTATACGAAAATATTAATTTTGTATAGAATAATAAAATAAATTATTTGATAATCTTTATAAACCCAGCAGCATTGATTGATGCTACTATTTTAATTAGAAAATATAACAGAACCACAAAAAATAAAATGTATGTATAGGATTTGCAACAATTTTGTTGTATGCTATTAACAGATGGCTGAAAAAAACAATTATTGTTTAATAATTGTTATTAGCTATACAAATACAGGAATTAAGAAACAGAGACATATTAGTAAAATGTAGAAGTGTATATATGTACTCTGATAAAACTTTAATGCTCAATAACGGAGTAGAGGTTCCTCGAATTCAACTAGGAACTTGGCTAATTAATAACGATGATGTACGAAAAGTAATTCGTCAAGCGATTAATGTTGGTTACCGCGCTTTCGATACTGCTAAAGACTATGGCAATGAAAGTGGTGTGGGAAAAGGTATTTGGAACTCTGATGTTGAGCGTAGTGATATTTTTTTAACAACTAAATTACCAACTTCGATTAAAGACTATGAAGGTACAAAAAAAGCAATTGATGACGCTTTAGATCAATTTAGTTTGGAATATATTGATATGTTGTTAATTCATTCACCACAACCTTGGATTGAAGTGAATAGAATTAATGATCGTCACTTTGAAGGCAATCTGGAAAACTGGAGAGCAATGGAAGAAGCACTTAAAGCCGGTAAAGTTAGATCAATTGGTGTTTCAAATTTTTTACAAGAAGACGTAGCTAACATTGTTAATAACAGCTCAATTAAGCCAGTAGTTAATCAAATCGAAGTTCATATAGGAAATGTGCCAACTGATTTGATGAAATACTGTAAAAATTTAGGAATTCAGATTGAAGCATATTCTCCACTTGCACATGGTCGTTTGTTAAAGGATCCAAGAATCAGGACTTACGCTGAAAAGTATCATGTTAGTCCAGCTCAATTAATGTTATCATTTGACTTACAGCTAGGTTGTATTGTTTTGCCGAAGAGTGATAATGTTAAAGAAATGCAGGAAAACTTGAACATCGATTTTGAGATCAGTGCTGATGATATGGCTGATTTGGTCAAGTTAAAAGAAAATACGCAGACCATGGCTGTTTAATAGAAGCATCGCATAAGCGGTGCTTTCTTTGTTTTAAGGGAAAAGGTAATGGAAGAAATTAAACTAATCGCGATAGATATTGATGGAACCTTAGTTAATTCTAAGAAGGAGATTACACCAGCAGTTAAAAAAGCAATTTTAACTGCTCAAAAACAAGGCAAGCAAATCGTAATTTGCACAGGTCGGCCTTTGTCAGGTGCTCAACGTTATTTAGATGAATTAGGGCTTAATGGCCAAGAAAATCAGTATGTAGTTAGTTTTAATGGTGCAGTTGTAGAATCAACCGCGGGGCAGGTTATTTTCAAACAGGGGCTAAAATATGAAGATTATGTAGATTTAGAGACAATTGCGCGAAAGCTAAACTTACATTTTCATAGCGTATCGTTAGATCGAATTTATACAGCTAACCGTGATTTGGGACATTATACAATTTATAATTCACGGGTCGTAAAATTAGAAGTCTCATATCGTACACAAGAAGAAATGAAGCAGATACCAATCATCAAATGTATGTATGTTGATGATCCAGACTATTTAGATGAGAAAATAGAATCTCCTTTATTTGAAATGATGAAAGATCGAGTTGTATTTTCAAAGACTGAGCCTTTTTATTATGAAGCAACCGCTGCCGGTGTCGATAAGGGGACTGGCCTGAAAAGACTATGTGACTACTTAAAAATAGATCGAAGTAATGTGATGGCCCTAGGCGATCAAGCAAACGACATGCCGATGTTAACTTATGCTGGATTAGGTATCGCAATGGGAAATGCTGTTGAATATACAAAGCAACATGCTGACGAAGTTACGGCTGATTGTGACCACGACGGTGTTGCAGTTGCAATCAATAAAATATTAAAGTAGATGTTTTCTCTTTCAAATAGTGGTATTTTTACTTTAAGATGAAAATTGAATAGAGGTCTAAAAATAATGAATAAAGCAAAAGTTTTAGTTTTAGGTGGCTTAAGAGATGAGGCCTTAACTGATTTAAAAAATATTTGTCAAGTTGATATCGGTCCAGTAGGACATCGACCAGAAGATGATCGTGAGTGGGTGCTTGATCATATTGCAGAATATGATGGTGTGATCGTAGCAAAGATGGCTTTTGATCGAGAAATGATTGATGCTGCGAAAAATTTAAAAATAATTTCAACTTATGGCGTTGGCTTTGACCACGTTGATGTTGAATACGCTAAAGAAAAAGGAATAGTTGTTTCAAATTGCCCTAAGAGTGTGTTGCGTCCAACGGCGGAACTTGCCTGGACAATGATTATGGCATCAGCTCGTAGATTGCATTATTATGACCATGCTTTGCGTGAAGGCGTCTTTTTAAATGCCGATGAGTACGACAACCAAGGGTACTCCATTGAAGGAAAGACCTTAGGAATTGTAGGTATGGGTCGAATTGGTCAACAAGTTGCTAGGTTCGCTAAAGCATTTGGTATGACAATTATTTATCATAATCGTCATCAAGTAGATGATCAAATTGCAGCAGAATTAGATGCTAAATATGTTGACTTAGATACTTTGGCAAAAGAAGCTGATTTTGTGAGTTTACATACTCCTGCTACAGCTGAAACATATCATCTGGTTAATTCAGACTTTTTAAAGAAAATGAAAGACACAGCGTTTTTAATTAATGTTGCTCGTGGATCGTTGATTGACGGGGATGCATTAATTGCTGCGTTAAAGAATGGTTCAATTGCAGGCGCCGCCTTAGATGTTTTCGAAAACGAACCGCATCCAAGACCTGAATTGGTTGAAATGGATAATGTGATCATGACGCCTCACGTTGGTTCAGCTACTCACATTGCTAGATTTAATTTGTCTAAAGAAGTTGCGAATAATGTTTTGTCTTTCTTTAAAGATGGTCAGGCAATTAATCAAATTAACTAGTTCAAACAGAGCTAAAAAAGACGATTCATGCAAATCGTCTTTTTCTTTACATAATTTTTACTGATGTTAATCATGATCAAGCTGACTATGGTGGTAGCCATAAACAAAGTAAATTACAGCACCGATGATTAACCAAATAGCTGCCATTAAGTAAACTTCTGAACTTAAATGGCAAATCATAAAGATACAAATTAAACCAGAAATGATTGGCAAATATGGGTATCCGGGAACTTTAAAGCCATCGTTAACAATATCTGTTCTTTTTCTTAATTTTAGAATTCCAAAGGAAACAAGAGTAAAGGCAAAAAGTGTACCAAAGTTGACCAAATTGGCTAGTTGATCAACGGAGAAGAATGCTGCACCTGCTGCAATAATAATAGTGACAGCGACTAAGGCATTTTGAGGAGAGTTATGTTTTTTATCTAATTTACTGAATGCACTAGGCAATAGCCCATCACGTGCCATAGCATAGATTAAGCGAGAGCTTGAATAGATCATTGTCAGCATCATGGTAGCCATTCCTAGCATAGCACCAAATGATAATAACTCTGCTACCCAGTTTTGATGAACATATTGCAATGCAAAAGCAACGGGATTAGATACGTTTAGCTTGGTATAATTAACCATACCCGTTAAAACGATTGAAACGCCAAAATAAAGTACAGCTGCAATAGCTAAAGTGCCAATAATTCCTAGGGGCATATTTTTCTTAGGATTTTTAACCTCGGCGGCTGATGATGAAACAACATCAAAGCCAAGAAAGGCAAAGAAGACTGTGGTTGCTCCTTTGATGACTCCTGAAAAATGATATGGCAAGAACGGATGATAGTTGTTAGGTTTAATGAACTGTAAGCCTACAAAAATAAAAATTAAAATAATGGCGATTTTAATAAAAACAGCTACGACATTAATTTTAATTGAGTTCTTCATCCCTCGTGACAACAGGATACTGATAAGTAAAATGATTAAAACAGAAACCAAGTCAAAATAAACGCCATTGTTAAGATTCATAGGACCAGAAATAGCGTGTGGAATTTTTAGACCAAATGGTGCAATGAAAGAACTGAAGTATGATGACCAACCTGCTGCCACAGTGGCTACAGATAGCATGTATTCCAGAATCAGTGCCCAACCGATAATCCAGCCTGTAAATTCGCCATAAACGATATTCCCATATGAATAGGCAGAACCAGCTACTGGGATCGCTGAAGCAAATTCTGCATAACACATTCCAGCTAAAGCACAAACAATTGCTGCAACAACAAAGGATAAACTAACGCTAGGTCCAGCTAATGTGGCTGCAACAGTTCCGGGTAAGATGAAAATACCGGTCCCGATGACAGCTCCTACGCCAAGAGACATTAAATCAACGGCGTTCATTGTTTTGGAGAACTTAATGTCTTTACCGAGATAGCTCTCAACATTTTGTTTCCTAAAAATATTAAATTTCATTCGCAAACTTCCCTTATTATAGATTAGATTAATTTTACATGATATTTTTAATTTTTAAAAGAAGAAAACGCTCTATATTTTTTATAGAGCGTTTGAATTAATCAGCTTTAATTTTTTGCTTATACCATTTACAGGAGAAATATATTAAAGCAATTAGAATAAGTCCTCCAATGATTAATGAGTATTCTTCAAAAATTAACACAATTTGTTCCCAATTTTCACCCATATAGGAACCAAGACCAACTAGAATAGCATTCCAGAGTAAGCTGCCTAAGCTAGTGTAAATAAGGAACTTAGGTAATTTAACTTTGGCTATTCCAGCTGGAATTGAAATTAAGCTACGAACTACAGGGATGCACCGACCATAGAAGATTGCACCGGTACCGTATTTATCAAACCATCTGATAGCCTTTTGTACATCACCCTTTTTAAAGCCAAGTAGTTTGAATAACTTATGATCGAACAACTTTTCTAATCGATCTGGATTAAGTAAAGTGCCAATCCAATATAAAACTAGTGCACCAACTACCGCGCCGATTGTTGAAGCAATAATTACACCGAAGACATTCATTTGAGAATGATGGGTTGCAAAGCCAGCGAACGAT
The DNA here is from genome assembly GCF_002553785.1 of Lactobacillus sp. UMNPBX15. Taxonomy (NCBI): domain Bacteria; kingdom Bacillati; phylum Bacillota; class Bacilli; order Lactobacillales; family Lactobacillaceae; genus Lactobacillus; species Lactobacillus sp. UMNPBX15. Next base: position 30,205 of record NZ_PCYV01000024.1, on the reverse strand, counting down.
AGAATTACTTCGGATGGAATAGGGGGAAAGATGTTTTCGATTGCAATTAGCAAACTGATGGCTAGGTAGCCAAATTGGTTAATTAAGTCAAAAACTAGATTAGTCATCAAAAGTTCTCCTCAAATTTTATTTCTTTTAATATATCAACTTTTGTACCGAATAGCTATTTCTATAAGCAAAGTTAAGATCTTCTTAAACAGTCTGTGTTAAACTATTAAATGCAAATTTTTTCAGTGAGATGAGATAATGGCAACACAATTAATTGAGAATAAACTAAAACTTTTACCAGAAAAACCCGGCTGTTATTTGATGAAAGATATTAACGGTACGGTTATATATGTTGGTAAATCTAAAAATTTAAAAAATCGGGTTCGCTCATATTTTAAGAGTAAACAGGTTGGACGTCGTGCTGAATTAGTTCGTGAAATTCGAGATTATGACATCATTACTGTATCAACTGATAAGGAAGCTTTTTTACTTGAAATTACATTAATAAAAAAGTATCAACCTTATTATAATGTTCAATTAAAGCAGGGTACGGGATATCCTTACATAGAAATCACGCGTGAACACGATCCGCAAACTCGGTTAACTAGTATCGTTCATAAGGATGGTGGCTACTATTTTGGTCCCTATCCTAATGTATATGCTGCCCAGGCCACTTTGAAGTTTATTCAAAAAGTTTTTCCACTAAGGCGCTGTCATGGTTATCAAGGCAGACCTTGTCTTTACTATCATATGGGGCAGTGCTTAGGTGCATGCTTTAAAAAAGTGCCACAAAAAGAATACGAAGAGCAAATTAAAAAGATCAAGAGCTTTTTGAATGGAGATATTGCTAGTGTTAAACAGAGTTTGACCGAAAAAATGGCTCAAGCAGCTAGCAATCTTGAATTTGAACGAGCAGCCGAAATTCGCGACCAATTGAAATATATTGAAGAAACGGTTGAAAAACAAAAAATTATTTCCAATGATAATACGCAGCGTGATATTTTTAATTATTACGTTGACAAGTCTTGGATTTCTGTTCAAATCTTCTTTTTACGGCAAGCAAAGTTATTGCGTAGAGAAACTAGAATGTTTCCTTTGACAGATGCCACAGATCCAGAAGATGCTTTCACTTCTTTTATTGTGCAATTTTATGAGCAAAGAAATAGGGTTTTGCCTAAAGAAATTCTGATTCCTGAAGGATTTGATAATGCTACTTTAGCTGAGGTCTTGAAGGTACCTGTTAGAACACCGCAACGAGGGCAGAAAAAGTCATTGCTAGACATGGCGAAGGATAATGCTAAGTTAAAGCTAGATGATAAGTTTAGATTATTAGAACTAGGTAATCGAAAAACTAAAGGCGCTCAAAAAGAAATTTTTGATGCTTTAGGCTTACCATATGGACACTTTATTGAAAGTTTTGATCACTCCCATATTCAAGGTGCTGACCCAGTCTCTGCTTTAGTCGTTTTTAAAGATGGTGAACCCGAAAAAACAGCTTATCGTAAATATAAGCTAAAAGGTGAGGTTGAACATCAAAATGGTGGCGACGAAGTACGCAACACGAGGGAAGTTGTCCGCCGAAGATATGGTAGACTGTTGCGCGAGCATAAAAGAATGCCTGATTTGATTTTGATGGATGGTGGTCAAATTCAGGTCGATGCTTGTTTAGATGTTTTACGAAATGAATTAAATTTGAATATCCCAGTTGCGGGGATGGTTAAAGATGATAAGCACAGAACAAACCATTTATTATTTGGCGATCCCATCAACGGTATTCCTTTGAAACTGATTCCCCTTAATCCCAAATCAGAGGGCTTTTATTTAATGACGCGCATTCAAGACGAAGTGCACCGCTTTGCGATTACTTTTCATAGAAGACGCCATGCTAAAAATGCTTTGTCCAGTCGTTTAGATTCGATTAAGGGAATTGGTCCTAAAAGTCGTAACAAATTATTGCGCGAATTTGGTTCATTGAAGAAAATTAAAGAAGCTTCAATTGATGACTTGCGTAGAGCAGGATTAACGCTTACTCAAGCACAAACGGTAAAATTAACATTGTAATCCGAGAAAACGCGATATCATGCGTATTTCTGTGGTATAGTATTAAAAGCTAGATTAAGACGGAAGGAAGAGATATACATGCCTACATTTGTTGATCAAACTAAAATCGAAGTACAAGCCGGAAAAGGCGGCGATGGCATGGTGGCTTTCCGCCATGAAAAATACGTCCCTAATGGCGGTCCAGCCGGTGGTGATGGTGGCCGTGGCGGCAGTATTATTTTTGTTGCTGACAGCGGCTTAAGAACTTTGATGGATTTTCGCTATCGGCGTAAGTTTAAGGCGGATAGTGGTGAAAATGGTCGTATTAAATCACAATATGGCCGTGCAGCTAAGGATCTTTATTTAAAAGTTCCAGTTGGTACTACTGTATATGATTATGACACTAATGAATTGATTGGTGATTTAACTGAAAAGGGCCAAGAACTAGTCGTTGCTAAAGGCGGTCGCGGCGGTCGCGGTAATATCCATTTTGCAACTAGTGTTAATACTGCACCAGAAATTGCTGAAAATGGTGAACCAGGTGAAGATCGCGTTTTGCGTTTAGAATTAAAATTATTGGCTGATGTCGGCTTAGTTGGTTTTCCGTCAGTTGGTAAATCAACACTGTTATCAGTAACAACTAAGGCCAAGCCCAAAATTGCTGCTTATCAATTCACGACTTTAACTCCTAATTTGGGAATGGTTATCTTGCCAGATGGTCGTGACTTTTCAATGGCGGATTTGCCAGGATTAATTGAAGGAGCTAGTCAAGGCGTAGGCTTAGGAATTCAATTTTTACGTCACGTTGAAAGAACCAAAGTAATTCTACATCTAGTTTCAATGGATCCTAATAATGGTCGTGAGGCAATTGATGATTACCATACCATTAAAAAAGAACTCAAAAATTACGAAACAGATTTATCAAAGAAGCGAGAATTGATTGTAGCTTCACAAATGGATATTCCTGGTGCTGAGGAAAAACTAGCTGAGTTTAAAAAAGCATTAAAAGCAGAAGGAAATAATGAACCTATTTATGAGATCTCAAGTGTAACTCATAAAGGCGTAGATAAGTTGATGTCAGATACTGCCAACTTAGTAACTGAAGTTGAACAAGAACAGGCTGAAGAACAACCTAAGCTAGCACAAAAGATTAAAGAATATAAGTATCAGGCACCACAAAAGAATGAATTTACAGTTGAGCAAGTTGGCGAACATGAATTTATCGTTAAGGGTGAACAATTAGAAAGATTAGTTCAAATGACCAACTTGGATCACCAAGACGGTATTATGCGTTTAGCAAGAAAGCTTAAGCGTTTAGGTGTTGATGACGCACTACGTGAAAAAGGAGCTGTTAATGGTGATGATGTGGCTATTGGCAAGTTTGTCTTTGAATTCGTACAATAAGAGTAGAGATAGGGTATGAAAAAAAATAGGTTTATTACGGGGTATTCTGGCCTTAGAGCCTTAGCAGTTATCGGAGTAATTCTTTATCATTTGGATCCTAATTCCTTTATGGGAGGATATCTGGGAGTGCCGATTTTTTTCGTGCTCTCAGGATATTTGGTGACAGATCATATGCTTAATTCATATGATAAAACAGGATCATATAATAATCGTCATTTTTATTTGAGTCGAATAAAAAAGTTATATCCACAATTAATTACTGTTTTATGGTTAAGTGCAGCCTATATCTTTATCTTTCAACGAAATTTACTGGCTAAATTAAATCAGGTTGTACTTGCAAATCTATTAAATGTATTTAATTTTTGGCAAATTCATAATGGTCAAAGCTATTTTGAGCGTTTTGCAGCTAATGAATCACCATTTACTAATTTATGGACGATGTCAATTGAAGGCCAATTTTATATTGTTTGGCCAATTGTCATTTATTTACTAGTTAAATTGGTTAAAAAGAAAAAAAATATTTTCTGGATTTTAGTTGGTCTATCAGCTGTTTCTGCATTAGAAATGGCAATCCTATACTTTTTAAAGGCTGATATTAATCGGATTTATTACGGAACTGATACTCGTTTCTTTTCTTTAGGATTAGGAGCAGCATTAGCAGTTGTTTGGCCGATAGAAGGTTTAAATCAGCAAGTCGAACGAAAAGTAAGTTGGATATTGGACTTGGTGGGCCTTGCTTCATTTGTTTTAATGTTAGCAATGTTCTTCTCTAAGTGGATGAATCCACAACAAGCCTTTACTTACTCTGGCGGAATGTTGTTATTTACTTTAGATGTATGTATTTTAGTAGCGGTAATTGCTCATCCTGGCAGTCATTGGAATCAAATCCTAACTAATAAGTTATTTGATTGGATTGGCTCACGAAGCTATGGCATCTATCTGTATCAATTTCCAGTAATGATCTTTTTTGAAGATAAGGTAAATATTGGTGATAATCCAATGCTGTATCACCTTATTGAAGTGATTTTAATTTTAGTGATTACAGAAATTACTTATCGTTTGATTGAAAGACCAATGGGTAGGATTACCTGGGATAAAACGAAGCAATATTTTGCTCGAATTTTTAATTTTGAAACAAAAGATTACTTTAAGAAAGGTCAAGCAGCCTTAGCAGCTTTGATTTTAATCTTAGGATCAGCAGCTATTGCTATTTCACCAGGAGTAAAAGCAGAAGACTTTAATAAAAGCCAATTAGCACAGCGAATTAATCAGAATTCTAAAAAACAAAAAAAGGATAATGCTAAATTAATTGAAAAGTTAAAAAAAGAAAAAAAGAAAAAAGAAAAAAAATCTAAAATTATTCGTGAAGCTGAGCTTCAAACTAAAAAGCATCCTATTAACAAATCTTTTGTTAAATATGGTATTTCCCAGTTAGATTTGCAATTGGCTCAACATGTTCAAGTAACTGCGATTGGCGACTCGGTAATGGCCGGTTCGAGCAACGATTTAAAACAATTAATGCCTAAAGCGTTAATTGATGCTGCTGTTTCAAGACAATTGAATGTTGCTTTTGGCTTATTAGATAGTTATCAAAGTCAAGGAGTTTTAGCAGATAATATCTTAATAGGGTTAGGAACTAATGGACCTTTCTCAATGGAAGATCTTGATCGAATAATGCATCAGGCTGGGCCTAAGAGAAAAGTTTTCTGGATCAATGTTCACGTTCCAACTAGAGATTGGCAAAATTCAGTGAATAATTTGCTAAAGCAAGGTGCAAAACGGTATCATAATCTTATAATAATTGATTGGTATTCATACTCGAAGAATCATCCTGACTGGTTCTACGGTGATCATACTCACCCTAATTTAGAGGGCTCAAAATACTATAGTGCATTAGTTACCAAAACAATTGTTAAGCATTCAAAATTTTAGATTAGAATAGGATTTTCATGGAATTACAATTTTTAGGTACTGGTGCTGGGCAACCTTCAAAGCAACGCAATGTTTCTAGTGTTGCACTTAAGTTGCTGGATGAATTGAATGAAATCTGGCTTTTTGACGTAGGTGAAGCAACTCAGCATCAAATTTTAAGAACAAATATTAAATTACGAAAAGTTACCAAAATTTTTATATCACATAATCACGGTGATCACATTTTTGGGTTACCAGGGTTATTGTCAACTCGTTCTTTTCAAGGTGATGTTGGTCCTATTACTATTTATGGTCCCAGTGGTATTGAAGAATTTGTTAGAACAGCTCTTAAGGTATCTCGGACTAAAATTTCATATCCTATAAGGTTTGTTGAATTAGCTAAATCAGGGTTAATCTGTGAGGATAAGGGCTTTCGAGTGTATACGGAGCAACTAGACCACCGGATACCTAGTTTTGGTTTTAGAGTAGTGGAGGCTTCACATCCAGGCGAATTATTAATTGACAAGTTAGCACAGTATAATGTTCCTAATGGGCCACTTTTGGGGAAATTAAAAAATGGCGAAAAAGTAACTTTAGCTGATGGTACTGTTTTGGATGGTAAAAATTTCTTAGGACCTACTAAATCGGGAAGAATTGTGACGGTCATCTATGACACACGTTCCACGCCAAGTATTGCTCGTTTGGCTAAAGATGCAGATGTTTTAGTCCATGAATCAACTTTTGCAGGGGATGAACAAAAACTGGCGCATGATTATTATCATTCTACTTCGGTTGAAGCAGCCAAAATTGCTCGGAAAGATAATGTTAAATTATTATGTCTAAATCATATTTCTGCTCGTTATATGGGTGCTAAAGCGAAAAAACTCGAAAAACAGGCTAAAAAAGTATTTTCTAATACAGTATTAGTTAATGATTTTGATCAGATTAATATTCCAATGAAAGGCTCAGAAAAATGAAAGACTCATTAAGAAATAAAGTTGTTGTAATTACAGGTGCTTCAAGTGGGATTGGACGTTCCATTGCCCTTGAAAGTGCTGGTCGTGGTGCTACTGTAATTTTAATTGCTAGAAGAAAGAACCAATTAGATGAAATTGCAGCAGAAGCTAAAGAACTATCCGGTGCTGAAGCATATGTTTTTCCAACAGATATGGGTAAGCCGGAAGAAATTGAACAAACCTTTAATGCAATTACTAAACAAGTAAAACACATTGACTTTTTAGTTAATTGTGCTGGTTTTGGTAAATTCGAAGAATTTATGGACCAAAAAATGCAAGACGTTACCAATATGTTCCAAGTTAATGTTTTAGGTTTGATGTACTTTACTCGTTTAGTAGGTAGGGTCATGATGGAACAAAAGACTGGTCAAATTATTAATTTTGGCTCAATTGCTGGCAAGGTACCAACTACCAAGTCAGCCGCTTACAGTGCATCTAAGGCTGCCGTAATTCAATTTTCAAATGTCTTACGGCTAGAATTAAAGCCATTTGGTGTCAAGGTAATGACTGTAAACCCAGGACCAGTTTATACTAATTTCCTTAATGTAGCAGATAAGACTGGAAATTATGTCAAAAATGTTCAAGAATTTATGTTGGATCCAGATGATGTTGCTTGGCAAGTAGTTCACTTCTTTGGCAGTGATAAACGTGAATTAAATTTACCACTTAGTTTAGCTGTAGCGGCTAAATTGTATAATCTATTTCCATCGATTGGTGATGAGATTTCCTTAAAGTTTGCTTCTAGAAAGTAAAAAAAGATGGAAAAACAAAGAAATTTAATTATTGGATCAGTTGTGGCTTTAATTGCAGTAATTTTTGTTGTTTTAAATACATCACCTGTCGCAATTAATTTTGGCTTTTTTAAGGTGAGGTTACCACTAATTGTTGTGTTAGTGGTAATGGTGATTATCGGGATGATTATTGCTTGGTTCTTTGGACGAGATACTAAGGAAAAAACGGATCACAAGGTCACTTTCTTCAATAAAAAAGAGAAGAAAATAGAATAAATCTTGATTTATTAGCAATTGAATAGTATGATTGAACTACGTGAGTGATTCGGGGTTATATGACCCTGAAGCTTAAGACTACAATAAAGGAGATCAAATTAAATGGCAGTTCCTGCAAGACATACTTCTAAACAAAAGAAACGTTCACGTCGTGGTCACATTAAGTTGAGTGTTCCAGCAATGCACTATGATGCAACTACTGGTGAATACCGCTTAAGCCACCGTGTTTCACCAAAGGGTTATTACAAGGGTCGTCAAGTTGTAAATAACAACGACAACAGCAATAACTAGTTAAAGGACACCTTTGATATGGTGTCTTTTTTTATACCTAGAAAAAGGAAAAAGAAATAATGAAGTTAGTATTTTTACATTCTAGTGATACACATGGATTTTTGTTGCCAACTGATTACCAAAATAAAACCGACTATCATGCTCCTTTTAGTTTGAGTAGAGTTAGCTCAGTTATTAAATCTGAAAAGAAAAAGTATGGTGATAACAATGTTGTAGTTACCGATGCAGGTGATTGTTTGCAAGGCTCACCACTTGCTTCCTATGCTCATTCAACTGGTGATTATAGTGATTTACGTATTTTTACGCAAGCTTATAATGCAGTGGGGTATGATGCTCGCTGTTTAGGTAACCATGATTTTAACTTTGGATTAGATTATTTAAGCTACTATGTTGATAACAATGAGGCACCAATCATTAATGATAATGTACTGGATGCAGAAACAGGAGTTCCATTTTTTGGTAGAGAATACACTATTATCAAGAGAAATGGCTTAAAGATTGGTTTATTGGGGATTACAACGCAATATATCCCACATTGGGAACCTAAAGAAAATGTAAAAGGCTTAAAGTTTGCCTCTGCTTACGAAAAAATTAAGCATTATGCCAAAATATTACGCCCTCAGGTTGATATTTTAGCTGTGATGTATCATGGTGGCTTTGAAAGTGATCCTGAAACTGGTAAGGTGACTGAACCTAATCGTGGTGAAAATGAAGGTTATCAGATTTTAACCAAAATTCCAGAAGTTGATGTCCTATTGACAGGTCACCAGCATCGGCGCTTAAATTTGGTTACACGCGATACTGCTATTGTTCAACCAGGTTATCGCGGTGAAGCTGTAGCTGAAGTGGTTCTTGATATTGATGATGATACTAAGAAAATCAAATCAATGTCCACTAAGTTGATTGACACTAAAGATTATGATCCTGATCCTGTAATTGTTGATATTGTATCTGACTTGGATAAAAGAACACAAAAATGGCTAGATCAACCAATTGCACATTTAGATAAACCTGCTCGAATTGAAAATGCAATGAAAGGCAGAATAGAAGGCGCGCCATTTATTAATTTAATCCAGCAAATGCAATTATGGTTTACTAAAGCTGATGTTTCGGCAACTGCAGTGATGAGTGAGACAGCTAAGGGATTTGATAAGACCATTACTATGAGAGATGTTTTGTTAAATTATCCGTATGCTAATCAGTTGTGTCGTGTGAAGCTGACTGGTAAAGAATTACGTCATATTATTGAGCACTCTGCTGGCTTTTTGAAGAAAGATGAAGCAGGAAACATTGGCTTTATTGATCGATGGATTAAGCCTAAGCCAATGTTGTATCATTTTGATGTCTTTTATCCAGTCGAATATGAAGCGGATTTATCCAGACCAGTAGGTGAACGGCTGACTAAACTAACTTTGCACGGTAAGCCAATCAAAGATGATCAGATTTATCATTTAGCAGTTAACAACTATCGTGCTATGGGTGGGGGATTTTATCCTGAATATAGTATGGACAAAATTGAAACCACTTTGGATAAGGACTATGTACAAATGTTTAGCGAATATTTGACTCATGGACCAGTCGAAGTAGATACAAAAAAGAATTATAAGTTTTACTAAACCAAACGAAAAAGACGTGAGAATAAAAACATCTCACGTCTTTTTTGAATAGATTGAATAATTATTTTAACTTACTGTATTTACTATTATCTTTGTGTGAACGAGCAGTAATAGTCGCAATAATTGCTGAGAAAAGAATACCAAAAATGATCCCAACGATTACACAATTTCTTAAATCTGTGCCGTTGAATGAAGCACTTCGGGTTAAAGGACCAGCAATAAAGCCTACAACTAACATGTAGATTACGCTCCATACAGTTGTGATGATATAACGACCCATAATGATTCCTTCTTTCGTGTAAGATTTTATCAAAAATGAAGCGCAAATTCAAACCTGATTGGTTCAATTTGGTATACTTAATTTAATGTTTGTAATGACGAAAGGTGGTTAATTTATGCAAGTAGCAGCACTTCAAAACATAAGCTCCTTTACGCTTTTAAGTAGTCCAACCAAGGTAAGTGATTTGATAAAAGACGCTAAAGAGAAGGGCTATCCTGTGGTTGGTTTAGCCGACGTGAACGTGACTTATGGTTTGGTCAATTTTTATGAGTTGGCTAAAAAGGCGGGAATTAAACCACTTCTTGGGATGCAACTGCGTTTAAATGGTTTGGTTGATAGCACCCAAAAATATGATTTGCTAGTTTTTGCCAAAACAAATAAGGGCTATCATAATTTATTGCGACTTTCTAGCGCGGTAAATTTGTTAACGGAAAATGGGCAAAACGATAAGGTCTTAACGCTGAATGAATTAACCAAATATTTAGATGATTTGTTGATTATCGTACCAGCTAATCTAAAAAGTGAATTAATGGCGCTGCATGATACAAATCAGGCATTAGGCAGTGATTATGTTCGCCAACTAAAGAAGTTAACGTCTGATCTTTATTTGGGTGTATATGCTTCAAAAGCAAGTATAGATTACATTGATTATGTCCGTGGATTAGCTAAGCAATTTGAATTATCTTTAGTTGCAGTGGAAGATAGTCAATATTTACGGCCACGTGAGCAATTTTTACAAAAAACTTTGCGTGCGATTGCTAAGGGAGATAAATTGCAAGATATATTGCCACTAGCTAAGCAAGCTGGTTCGCATTATTTAGATTCTGCACAAAATGTTTTAGAACGCTATCATCAATATGACTTGGATGATGCAATTAATAATACTTGGAAAATTGCTCAGAAATGTAATGCTGAAGTGATCTTTCAAAAACCGGTCTTACCTAAATATCATCAAGATAAGTTTCCGACTTCAGAAGAATATTTGCGTTATTTGGCTCAAACTGGTTTACAAGCGCGCTTTGGTCAAAAAAGTATTCCAGCCGAGTATCAGAAAAGATTAAATTATGAATTACGAGTCATCAATCAGATGGGGTTCGATGATTATTTTTTGATTGTATGGGATGTAATTAACTATTGTCACCGAGTAAAAATTACTACTGGTCCAGGACGTGGTTCAGCTTGTGGTTCACTGGTTTCATACTCTTTGCGTATCACTGAAGTTGATCCCATCCAATATAATTTACTCTTTGAGCGTTTTTTAAATCCGGCTCGTCATGAGATGCCTGATATTGATCTGGACATTCCTGATATTCAACGGAATACAGTAATTAAGTATATGTATCAAAAGTATGGCATGGATCATGCTGCTCAAATTTTGACTTTTGGTACAATGGCTGCTAAACAAGTATTAAGAGACGTTGGCCGGGTTTTTGGCTTAACAGGACCAGAAATCACTAAGTGGACTCACGCAATCCCGTACTCTAAAGATAAAATGGGATTAAAAAAAGCATATCAAGAGTCTAGAGAACTAAGATTATTGGTTGATGCAACGCCTGAGAATAAATTGTTATTTAAGACTGCTTTAGGACTTGAGGGATTGCCAAGGCATTATTCTATTCATGCGGCTGGATTGGTGATTAGTGATGATTCGATTGCTGGCATTTCGGGATTGCAGGCTGGTCCTTTCGGCATTCCTGTAACTCAGCAAACCAAAAAATATGTTGAATCATTAGGTTTGCTAAAGATCGACTTTTTGGGATTGCGCAATTTGACAGTTTTAGGCAATATTTTAGCTTTAGTGCGGCAGCAAGGTGTAAAGCTAGATCCTAATACAATTCCGTTAAATGATCCCAAAACAATGGAACTGTTTCAACAAGGTAAAACAGATGCAGTCTTCCAATTTGAATCTGGTGGGATTCGTGGTGTTTTGCGTAAATTGCATCCCGACAATTTTGAGGACCTAGTAGCGGTGAACGCTTTATACCGTCCAGGTCCAATGCAAAATATTGACGCATTTGTTGCAAGAAAAAATGGTACGGCTACTGTGCATTATCCTGATCCCAGTTTAAAGCAAATTTTACAATCAACTTATGGAATTTTGGTTTATCAGGAACAAGTCATGCAAACAGCTCAAATCCTGGCAGGATTTTCATTGGGTGAAGCCGATATTTTACGACGTGCGATGTCTAAAAAGAATCAGAATGTCATTGAGCAAGAACGTGGAAAATTTATTGCTGGTACGGTCAAAAAAGGTCATCCTAAAGAAGTAGGTGAGCGAGTTTATCATTATATAGAGCAATTTGCTAACTATGGTTTTAACCGTTCACACGCGGTGGCATATACCAAGATTGCCTTTTGGCTAGCTTATTTGAAGGTTCATTATCCTGCTGCATTTTACACAGCGATGCTCAATTCATCAACGTCTGCTAAAGCGCAAAGCTATTCGATGCAAGCTCAGGAAGCTGGAGTTCGTATTTTGCCGCCTGATATCAATCATAGCCAATTAGACTATACTTTACAAGATGGCAAGATTTTAGTTGGTTTAAAAGCAATTAAAGGATTACGTCTTGATTTTGCTAAGGAAATAGCTGCCAATACTAAACCGTATAAGTCTTTTAATGATTTTTTGCGTAGAATCGACGCTAAGTTCTTACAAGTAGACGCAATTGAAGCATTGATTATGGCTGGAGCATTTGACTCAATCGAAGATAATCGCAATGAGTTATTGCTTAACTGCAAAGATGTAATTGCTAATGTGCAATTAACGGGACAAAATATGTCTTTATCTGAGATTCTGGGGGATGCACCACTTAAGCCTGCTGAGCCACCGACTGCTGCCCAAAAAGCAGAAATGGAAGAGAAAGCTTTAGGCTTTACTACAACAACTACTCCTCTAATAGCTGTACAAAAATATGCACAAAAATTTAACGCTAGACCATTGAATCAATTTCAGTTAAATGATAGTGGTATTAGCGTGGGTAAATTAATGAAGTTAAAGCAAATTAGGACCAAAAATGGAAAAACAATGGCTTTTGCTAGTTTTGCTGATACATCTAGCGAACAAGAAATTATTATTTTTCCACCGGCTTATGAAAAATTTGGCTCTATTTTAAAAGAAGGAGATATTTATTTACTAGGAGTCAAGGTTCAAGGTGATCGATTTAACCAAAATAAAAAACAGTATTTCTTAACCAATTTGCGAAAAGTTAATTTTAAAGAATAAAGTTCAAATTACAAAGCTATCTTTGACGATGGATGTAAGTGCTAACAAACTTAAATACGGAAAGAAAGCATAAATTAGCCCAATTTTTGTGAGCTTTTTTGCCTAAAAAATGTTAATATTTATGTGATGTGAGAAATTACACAAAATAATCATGATGAGGTGAATTCATGAAACGGATTGGTATTTTAACTAGTGGCGGAGACGCCCCTGGTATGAATGCAGCAATTAGAGCTGTGACAAAGACTGCTATCCATCATGGGCTTGAAGTCTTTGGAATTCGTTATGGTTTCGCTGGTTTGGTTGCAGGTGACTTTGTTCCGCTTACCACGGAAAATGTTGACCACAAGATTAGTGAAGGCGGTACTTTCTTGTACAGTGCTCGTTTCCCTGAATTTGCACAAGAAGAAGTGCAACAAAAGGGTGTTGAGCAATTAAAGAAACATGGTATTGATGCGGTTATCGTAATTGGCGGTGACGGTTCATACCATGGTGCTTTAGCCTTGACTCGCCACGGCGTAAACTCAGTTGGTTTGCCAGGAACTATCGATAATGATATTCCTTATACTGACTACACGATCGGCTTTGATTCTGCTTGTCGTACTGCTATGGATGCTATCGATAAAATTCGTGATACTGCAAGCAGTCACCACCGCGTATTCGTTGTTAATGTAATGGGTCGTGAATGTGGTGATATCGCTATGCGTGTCGGTGTAGCAAGTGGAGCAGACGCAATTGTAATTCCTGAACGTTCATACGATGTTAAGGAAATTGCAGAAACTCTTACTCGTGGTTTTGCAGATGGCAAAGATCATGGTATCATTGTTTTAGCAGAAGGCGTTATGGCTGCTGATAAGTTTAAGGACGAACTCCTTAAATATGGTGACTTTGATGCTCGTGCTAATGTCCTTGCGCATATGCAACGTGGTGGCTCACCTACTGTTACAGATAGAGTTAATGCTACTAAGATGGGTAATTATGCTGTTAAGTTACTTCTCGATGGGAAGGGCGGTTTAGCTGTCGGCATGGAGAATGGTGAACTTAATACCCACGACATTCTTGATTTGTTTGACGGTAAACACCAAGGTGATTATGCGTTATTGGATGTAAATGAAGAAATGACTAAATATTAATTTAGTTGATTTTTGGAGAGGATTTTTTTAATAATGAAGAAAACTAAGATTGTTAGTACTTTAGGGCCAGCTTCAAACGATATTGAAACTATTACTGCTTTAGCTAAGGCTGGTGCAAACGTATTCCGTTTCAACTTCTCACACGGTGACCACCCAGAACACCTTGCTCGTATGAAGATGGTTCGTCAAGTGGAAAAGGATACTGGTTTACTTCTTGGTATCGACCTTGACACTAAGGGTGCTGAAATCAGAACCACTGAACAAGAAGGTGGTAAGTTCACTATTAATACTGGTGACATGATCCGTGTATCAATGGATGCCACTAAGAAGGGTAACAAGGACATGATCCACGTTACCTACGACGGTTTATACGATGATACTCACGTTGGTGGTCACGTATTAATCGATGATGGTTTGGTTGACCTTTTGATCAAGGAAAAGGACGACTCAAAGAGAGAACTTGTTTGTGAAGCTCAAAACACTGGTGTAATCGGTTCAAAGAAGGGTGTTAACGCTCCTGGTGTTGAAATTCGCCTTCCAGGTATTACTGAAAAGGATACTGATGACATTAAGTTTGGTTTGAACTATGGTATTAACTTCATTACTGCTTCATTTGCACGTAAGGCTCAAGATATCTTAGACATCCGTAAGCTTTGTGAAGAAGCAGGTGCAGACTACGTTAAGATCTTCCCAAAGATTGAATCTCAAGAAGGTATCGACAACGCAGACGAAATTTTGCAAGTTTCAGATGGTTTAATGGTTGCTCGTGGTGACATGGGTGTTGAAATTCCATTTATGGAAGTTCCATTTGTACAAAAGAGCCTAATCCGCAAGGCTAACGCACTTGGTAAGCCAGTTATTACTGCTACTCAAATGCTTGACTCAATGCAAGAAAACCCACGTCCAACTCGTGCCGAAGTTTCAGACGTTGCTAACGCTGTTCTTGATGGTACTGACGCAACTATGCTTTCAGGTGAATCAGCAAATGGTCTTTACCCAGTTAAGGCTGTTAAGGCTATGGCTGAAATTGACGAACGTACTGAAAAGCAAATGCTTAAGCGTAATACTTTAGCTCTTCAAAGATTCGAAGCCTACAAGGGTTCAAACGTAACTGAAGCTATCGGTGAATCAGTTGTACGTACTGCTCAAGAATTAGGTGTTAAGACTATCATTACTGCAACTAACTCAGGTTACACTGCACGTATGATTTCTAAGTACCGTCCAAATGCTGACATTATTGCTATGACCTTTGACGAAAAGATTCAACACTCATTGGGTATCGTTTGGGGTGTACAACCAGTATTGACTGAAAAGCCTAAGTCAACTGATGACATGTTTGAAATGGCTGCTAAGGTAGCTAAGGAAAAGGGTTACGTAAAGGATGGCGACCTTGTAATTATCGTTGCAGGTACTCCACTTGGTGACTCAGGTACAACTAACTTAATGAAGTTACAAATCATCGGTAACAAGTTAGTTCAAGGCTTAGGTGTTGGTAACGGTTCAGTTATCGGCAAGGCTGTTGTAGCTAACTCAGCTGAAGAAGCAAACAGCAAGGTTAAGGAAGGCGACATCTTAGTTGCTAAGACTACTGACCCAGACTACAACCCAGCTATCAAGAAGGCTTCAGGTTTAGTTGTTGAAGCTTCAGGTTTAACTTCACATGCCGCAGTTATCGGTTTATCATTAGGTATCCCAGTTGTTGTTGGTGCTACTGACGCTACTGACAAGATTTCTGATGGTTCAACTATTACTGTTGACGCTCGTCGTGGTGCTATCTACCAAGGCGAAATCTCAAACCTTTAATTTTAAGAATATAATTTAGATAGATTAGCTAATCAAAAAATAGCCAGCTTAAGTGCTGGCTATTTTATTTTGCATAAAAATCTCTTATACTTATATGTAAGAATATGTAAAGTAGGAGATTTTTAAATGCTTGGAACAGTTCGTAAAGGAAAAATTACTGACGAAAACGATAAAGCTTATTATGTTCAAATTGATGGACTGACTTATGAATTGAAGAAGATCGAGATTACGCAAGATGATATTCCTAAAATTGGAGATGAAGTCGAAGGTTTTATTTATGATAATAAAAGTCATGATCGAGAAATGACACAATTTTTGCCATTCGCGCAACCCGATCAATATGGTTGGGGAAAAGTAACCGAGGTACGTCCAGGCTTAGGCGTCTTTGTTGATGTAGGTCTACCTGATAAAGAGGTTGTTTTATCAATGGATGATCTTCCTAGAGAAAAAGAAAGATGGCCTCGACGTGATGATCGACTTTTAGTAAGATTAGAAACTGACGAAAAAGATCGTATTTGGGCTAAGCTAGCAGATGAAAATATTTTTGACCAATTAGCTGCTAACTTTCCACGTGGAATGAATAATGAAAATGTCTTTGCAACGGTTTATGCTACACGAGAGATAGGAGCATTTGTTTTAACTAGTGATTATTATCTTGGCTTTGTACATGAATCGCAGATGCCACGTCCTATGAGACTAGGTGAGCAATTCAAGGGTAGAGTAGTCGGTGTCAGTCAATATGGACGTTTGAATTTGAGTGCTTTGCCTCGTGCTTTTGAAGAAATTGATGATGATGCGCAAATGATTTTGATGAGTTTGCGGAGAAGAGAAACCAAGACTCTACCTTTCTATGACAAATCAGGTGCACAAGAAATTAAATCATACTTTGGTATTTCAAAATCAGCTTTTAAACGTGCGGTCGGTCATTTGCTCAAGGCTGGATTAATTGAAGAAGATAAAACAGCAGGTACGATTACTTTAATTAAGGATCCAGAAGAGAACGATAATGGAGAAGAATAATTTAAAAGATCAAATTGATGATTATTTACGCTACAGTCAAGTTGAACGAGGATTAAGTGATAATACAATTAATGCTTATCGTCAAGATTTAGAAGAATTTCGAACTTTTGTAGAAAATGAAGGTATGGCTTCATGGCCAACTGAAGCAAGCGATGTGGATGCGTTTTTAGCTCGGCAGCGTGATTTGAACAAAGCAACCAGCTCAATTAGTCGACTTATTTCTAGCATGCGTAAATTTTATCAATGGTTAGCTCGGCAAAATATTCAAAAGTTAAATCCAATGTTGGAAATCGATTTGCCTAAAAAAGAACGTCGTTTGCCGACAGCTCTCTCTCAAGCTGAAATGAATAGGCTACTTGAGCAGCCAAATACTAAACGAAAGTTAGGTATACGTGATCGTGCTATCTTGGAGACATTATATGCCACGGGAATGAGAGTAAGCGAATTAATTAATTTGGAGTTGCAGGATTTACATGACGATTTAGGCTTAGTTCGGGTTCTTGGTAAAGGCGAAAAAGAACGATTGATTCCAATTAGTCCTGTTGCTCTTGATTGGATAAAAAAATATGAAAATGAAGTTCGTGATCCGCTAATTTTACAAGTAGGGAAAAGCGATGAACATATTTTTTTAAATAATCGAGGAAAAAAGATTACACGACAGGCTATTTGGCAGATGATCAAAAAGTATTGTCAAATGGCGGCAATTACTAAAGATGTCACGCCACACACTTTACGTCATACGTTTGCAACACATTTGCTAGAAAACGGCGCAGATTTGCGAGTAGTGCAAGAAATATTAGGACATTCTGATATTAGCACGACACAGATCTATACCAATTTATCACAAAAGCAAATTTTAAATGTTTATCAGAAGACACATCCTCGTCTTTAGGTGATTAAATGCTAATACAATATAAAAAAGATTATGAGAAGATAGCAATGGGATTACTATCCTATTTACCTGATTTTAAAAATATCGAAAACTTAAAAGAAGAAATCACGCTTAATCAGGATGAAAATGACTTTATTTTGTATCTTTATCGTAATAGTCAAAATAATATGGTGGGCGTAATAGGAACCCAAGTATCTAATCAGTTTGTAATTATTAGATATTTGTCTTTAGCTCCTGGTTTTCGTGAGATTAGTTATGAACGGAAAATTGTTGATGAACTAAAGCACGAATATCCAGATAAACGAATAACTGCTGTACCAGAATATACAAATTTATTAAAAACGGTAGAAGAAGATAATGGACAAAAGTAACTTAACTTTAGAATTACCGAATTTTGAAGGACCACTTGATTTATTACTGCATTTGATCCAATCGCAAAAAATTGATATTTATGATATCCCAATTGCCCAAATAACTAGTCAATATTTAGAATACTTGCGCCAAATGCAAAGCTTAAATTTACAAATTGCAGGCGAGTATTTTGTCATGTCATCAACTTTATTGCGAATTAAATCACAGTATTTGTTGCCTCAAAACGATTTTGTAGATGATATTCAACCTGATGAAGATCCAAGAGACGAATTAGTGCAACAATTGGTACAATATTCTGTGTTTAAGAAAATATCTGCTTATTTTAAAGAACGTAATGAAGAAGTACCGATTACAGTTGCTAAAGAAGCTAGTGTATCAACCACTGCTAAAGTTCAACCGCTGCCTAAGGGTCAGATAACTGCACAAGAATTAGCGACGACTTTTACGATGGTCTTACATCGTTTGAAGTTGCAGCAACCAGATACCGCTTCAATTAGAGTAGCAGAAACGCCGATAAATGAGATGATGGACTTTTTGCATGGACAATTGAAACGAAAAAGGCAAGTTAGTTTCTTTGCTTGCGCGGACAAAATGCAGAATATCTCAGATGTTATTGGCTTATTTTTAGCGACACTAGAATTGTGTAAAAAACAATTAATTCAGATTACACAAGCACGTGAATTCGGTGATTTAAATTTAGAAAGAATTGATACGAATGGCAAGTAAACTAGCAAATTTAGAAGCTCTTTTGTATGTCGCAGGTGACAATGGGCTTGAGGAGCAAAATCTAATTGAACTACTTGAAGTTGATGGTGAAGAGCTAGGTCAGTTAGTCACTCGTTTGCAGCAAAAAATGAAGGCTGATCCAGACTCGGGGATGCAAATAATTCATATTGCAAATACTTATAAGATGACAACTAGTCAACAGACAGCTAAGATAATTGAAAAGTATTTTCAAAAAGATTTAACTAAGAATTTGAGTCAATCAGCACTTGAAATTCTCTCAATTATTGCTTATCGACAACCAATTACTAGAATAGAAATTGATGATATTCGTGGAGTAAATTCATCAGGAGCTTTACAGACATTGATTTGGCGAGGATTAATTAAACAAGACGGCAAAAAAGATGCTCCAGGTCATCCTAAGTTGTATGTTACAACTGATTATTTTTTACAATATTTTAATTATCAAAGTTTGGCTGATTTACCGTTAATCGAAGACTTTGAGGATACAACTGATGGTGAGGAGATTGACTTATTCGATTCAAAAGGTAGCGCAGACAAACATTTAGAAAAAGAGGGATAGAAAATGGCAGAACGATTACAAAAAGTAATTGCGGAAGCAGGAATCGCTTCAAGAAGAAAAGCTGAAAAAATGATTGTAGCCGGTCGAGTTAAAGTAGATGGGCATGTTGTTACTAAGCTAGGTACTAAAGTCGATACTTTTAGTAATATTACAGTCGATGATGAACCAATTGAGCGGGAAAGCCTACACACGTATTTGTTTTATAAGCCTCGCGGCGTTGTTTCGACTGCAGAAGACGATCGTGGTAGAAAAACTGTAGTTGATTATTTCGAAGATTTACCATATCGTTTGTATCCAGTAGGAAGATTAGATTATGATACGTCAGGTTTATTGCTAATGACTAACGATGGCAAATTAGCAAATTTATTGATGCACCCTAAAAATGAAGTGGCTAAGGTCTATGTAGCCAAGATTAAAGGGATTTTAACTCCTGATGAAATTAAAACCTTGACTCAAGGAGTAAAGTTGGATCATTTTAAGGCTGCGCCTGCCAAGGTCAAAGTATTGAAAACTGATCATAAGAAAGACACACAAATTGTCCAAATTACAATTCATGAGGGACATTATCATCAAGTTAAGCGAATGTTTAAAGCAGTAGGTCACTTAGTTGATAAGCTTGCTCGTGAAAAATATGCCTTTTTAACTCTGGATTCGCTTACATCAGGGCAATATCGGGAATTATCGAAGCATGAAGTTGACAAATTAATGCAATTGAACTAAATTATAACTGTAATTAAATATTCAAGGTTATTGTCTTCAGGGCAGGGTGAAAGTCCCGACCGGCGGTGAAAGTCCGCGACCCACGTCAGTGGTTGAATCGTTAGATACCGATAGTTAAAGTCTAGATGGAAGAAGACAGGCTAAAAAAACTTACTACACTTTTTAAGGTCTGTTGCTGAAGCAATAGACCTTTTGTTTTGGGAAAGGAAAGTAAGTTATGGATCAAGCTAAATTCAAGAATAGTAGTTTAACTAATGTGATTGCATATGCTTTAATTGGCTGTATTGCTTTTGTAGTTATGAAATTTGAATTTCCAATCATGCCTGGAGTTGCCTTCTTAAAGTTTGATTTTTCAGATGTCATTATTACAATTGGAATGTTTATTTTTGGCATTGTACCGGGAGTTATTATTGCTTTAATTCGAATGTTGCTTAGTTTAATTTTTAGTGGTTTTGCATTACCAAGTCTTGTTGGAAATCTAGCAGCATTCTTAGCTTCAATGTCATTTGCAGTTCCATTTTATTTATTAAGTAAAAATGTGAGTGCGGATAACCGCAAGACAATGATGGGCAGAGTTAAACCAATTTGTGGTTTGGTAATTGGGATTATCGCAATGGCAGCAGTGATGTCATTGGCTAATGCCTTCGTTTTGACTCCTATTTACGCAGTAACAGCGGTACCAAACTTGCCTGCTATTAATAGCTATAGTGCCTTGTTAAGCTTTACTGAGAAAGTTTACTTGGGTCAGTTATTGCATTTACCATCAATGTCAACCTACATTTTTAGTATTATCATGCCCTTTAACTTGTTAAAAGGATTAATTAACGCTGTGGCTGTTTACTTATTGTTTGAAGCTACCTTGAAAACAATTAAGCCATTCGTTCGTAAGAGATTTAATTTGAATTAAGTTATCATCCCATCAATTTTTTAAGTTGATGGGATTTTTCATATTCAAAGCATCCTAAAATATGCTAAAATTAATCCGTTAAGTGAATGGAGGAATTTTTGATGGATAAAAAGTCAACCGGGCCATATCAGCACTATGAACGACCTACTGAAAAGCGAAGCTCACAAGATAGTCAGCCTAGTGGATCAGCACGTTGGATAGCAGTTATTATAATTTTAGCGGTTATTTTAATTGCACTTATCCCAGTTGTTCATCGTTTGGCTTCAAGCCATTCAGAAAAAGCTGAAGAAGTTCAAACAGTTAAGAAGGTTTCTTCTAAATCATCCAAGTCTGTTAAGACTAAGAAAACCTCATCATCTTCTTTTAGCAAGAAAAAGTCTGAAAAGGCTAGTTCAAGCTCATCTAGTAGTTCTGCTACTCCTAAGACTTATTTAGTCCAAAGTGGAGATACTTTAAATGAAATTGCAGAAAAGAATGGCTTGACTGTTGATGAATTAGCCAGATTAAATAATCTTAAAGACTCTTCAAATATTGAAGCAGGTCAGACACTTAAGTTGAAATAATCTTTCAGAAAGGATAAAAGGGGTCGATGATAAGATCTCTTTTTTATTAGAATGCAAGTAGCAGTAGATGGTCCTGCATCAGCAGGTAAAAGTACAGTTGCTAAAATCATTGCAAGTAAATTATCCTTTGTCTATATAGACACAGGGGCAATGTATCGTGCATGTACAGTGATTGCTCGTAATCATAACTTAGATTATGGTGATGAAGCGGGTATCTTGAATGCCATTGATGAAGATGGAATTGAATTGAAATCTGAAAATGGTGAGCAAAAAGTATATGTAGCTGGAAAGGACGTTTCTAAAGAAATTAGAACGCCTGAAATTTCAGCTAATGTTTCGGAAGTATCCGCTTTGCCGAAAGTACGAGAAAAAATGGTAAGTCTGCAACGTGAAATGGCAGGCAAGACAAATGTCATTATGGATGGTCGCGATATTGGTACGACTGTTTTACCTAACGCTGAAGTTAAGATCTTTTTAGTTGCTTCAGCAAGATCACGTGCTGAACGTCGTTTATTAGATTTTAAAGAGCGTGGTATTAAATCTGACCAAACAGTTGATGAAATTGAAAAAGATATTGCAGCAAGAGATTATAAAGATTCTCACCGCAAAATTTCACCGCTAAAAAAGGCAGATGATGCAATTGAAATTGACACCACAAACATGTCGATTGACGAAGTTGTAGAGGCAATTTTAGCTCAAATCGAAAAAAAACAAAAAAATTAGAAAAAATAGCACAAAATAGTAGAAAAATATCTCGGTTTCCTATAAAATGGGACATGATATTGGGAGGTACATATGTCAGAAAACAGTAATCAATTTTTAGACGCATTAAAGCAAATGCAAGGAGTTGAGGTCGGAGATATTGTCGATGTCGAAGTATTAGACATTGAAGACGGCCAAATCGATGTTGGTGTTGAAAACGCTGGTGTTGAAGGTGTCATTACTCGTCGTGAATACACTTCAGACCGTAACGCAGACTTACGTGATTTAGTTAAGCCTGGTGACAAGTTTAAGGCCTTAGTATTAAGAAGAGCCGGTGGCGACAAGGAAAATGGTGAATTCTTCTTCTCAGTTACCCGCTTAAAGGAAAGAGAAGCCTACGACAAGTTACAAAAAGACTTCGAAGACGGAAATGCTGTCGAAGGTACTGTAACTTCATCAGTTCGTGGTGGTTTAATTGTTGATGTTGGTACACGTGGTTTCTTACCAGCTTCATTAATTTCAAACCGTTACGTTTCAGATCTTAAGCCTTACATTGGTAAGACTATGAAACTTAAGATTACCGAAATTGATCCTAACAAGAACCGCTTAATCCTTTCACACAAGGATTTAGTTGAAGAAGAACGTGAAGAAGCATTTGACAAGGTTGCATCACAATTAGTTGTTGGTGACGTTGTTGAAGGTAAGGTTTCACGTTTGACTAACTTCGGTGCATTCATCGATGTTGGTGGTGTTGACGGTTTAGTTCATATTTCAGAAATTTCTTACAAGCACGTTGACAAGCCAAGCGATGTTTTAAAGGTTGGTCAAGATGTTAAGGTTAAGGTCATTGGTATCGACAATGACAGACATCGTATTTCCCTGTCTATTAAGCAAACTGAACCTTCTCCATTTGAACAAGCTACAGCTGACTTAAACGAAGGCGATATTTTTGAAGGTGAAGTAAAGTCATTAACTAACTTTGGTGCTTTCGTTGAAGTTGCTGATGGTATTCAAGGTTTGGTACACGTTTCAGAAATCTCAAACAAGCATGTTGACAAGCCAAGCGATGTTTTAAAGGTTGGTCAAAGTGTTAAGGTTAAGGTTTTGAACATTGACCCAAGTGATAGAAGAATTTCACTTTCAATCAAGGCTGCTGACTCAAACGCTTCTTCAGAAAATCATAATTCTCGTCCACGTCGTTCACGTAACGAAAATTCAGTAAACAAGAAGTACATGAGTGATAACGACAACGGCTTTGCATTAGGTGACATCATTGGTGACCAATTAAAGGACCGTAAGTAGTCATTTTATAAAAAAGCCGACTTGAGTCGGCTTTTTTATTTATGTTTAGATTAGTAAAGGAGGGCGAGAAATGGTTTTACCAGTTGTTGCAATTGTTGGTCAACCCAATGTTGGTAAATCAACACTTTTCAATAGAATAATTAATCAACGTTTAGCTATTGTTGAGGACAAACCCGGTGTTACCCGAGATCGTAATTATGCTCAAGCCGAATGGATGGGGCATAAGTTTGATTTGATCGATACTGGTGGTATTACCTGGGAAGGTGGCAAGATCGAGGAAGAAATCAGAGCTCAAGCAGAAATTGCAATTGAAGAAGCAGATGTTATCGTGATGTTAACCAATGTGGTAAATCACGTGACAGATTTAGACGAAAGAATAGCTCATCTTCTTTACCGTACTAAAAAGCCAGTTATTTTAGCTGTAAATAAAGCTGATAATCCTGAACAGCGAAGCGATATTTATGATTTCTATAGTTTAGGATTGGGGGATCCGATTCCTGTTTCAAGTAGTCATGGTACTGGTATTGGTGATTTGCTTGATCAGATTGTTAATGATTTTCCTGACGATAAAGATACTGAAGCTGATGATGTTATTTCTTTTAGCGTGATTGGTCGACCAAATGTAGGTAAGTCTTCAATTGTTAACAAATTACTTGGTGAAGATCGGGTAATTGTTGCTAATGAAGAAGGAACAACTCGTGATGCTGTCGATACGCCGTTTACCCATGATGGTGTAAAATTTAAGGTCGTTGATACTGCCGGAATCAGAAGACGAGGCAAAGTGTATGAGAAGACAGAAAAGTACTCTGTAATGCGCGCTATGAGTGCTATTGAGCGCTCAGACGTGGTTTTACTTGTCCTCGATGCAAGTACAGGCATTAGAGAACAAGACAAGCATGTGGCTGGATATGCTCACGAGGCGGGTCGTGGAATCATCATTGTCGTTAACAAATGGGATTTGCCAAAAAAGAATAGTACAAGCGCTAAAGAATTTGAACGTGAAATTAGAGATGAATTTCAATATTTGGACTATGCTCCTATTCTTTTTGTTTCTGCCAAGACAGGTCAAAGATTAGATCAAATTCCTAATATGGTTAAAGAAGTCTATGATAATCAAAATCAAAGAATTCAATCTAGTGTCTTAAATGACTTGTTGCTTGAAGCAAGTAAGTTAGTTCCAACTCCAATGGTGAAGGGTAAGAGATTGCGTGTTTATTACATGACCCAAGTAAGTACGAATCCACCGACTTTTGTTGTATTTGTGAATGATCCAGAATTGATGCACTTCTCATATGAACGATTTTTGATTAATCAATTACGACAAAACTTTGATTTTACGGGTACACCAATCAAGATTTTACCACGTAAACGTAAATAAAAGATAAGCAAAATATCATAAAAACCTTGTTGTTATAAGGTTTTTGTGATATTTTTGTTTTTAGGGAACATGATTAGTTGTGATCATTTTTCCTTGTTTAGCTTAAACAAAGAAAAATTTTTTGAACATTAGGTTCAAATTCAGGAGGTGAATTATTCATGGCAAATAAGGCTGAATTAGTTTCAGAAGTTGCTTCAAAAACTAAGTTAACTAAGAAGCAAGTTGCAAATACTGTTGATGCTATCCTTGATTCAATTCAAGAAAACCTTGCTAAGGGTGAAAAGGTACAATTAATCGGTTTTGGTACTTTTGAAGTACGTCACCGTGCTGCTCGTAAGGGCCGTAACCCACAAACTGGTGATGAAATCGAAATCCCAGCTAGTGAAGTACCTGCATTTAAGCCAGGTAAAGCTCTTAAGGATGCCGTTAAGTAATAGCTTAACTAATGTGATAGGACGTTGGACTTTGTTCCGGCGTCTTTTTTTAGTACAATGGTAACTTGATTGGAGGTATTATGAGTTATTCTGAACAATTACTAGATGCAATTCAAAATCATGATTTTTCACAAAACAAACACCTTTTAAAAGAAGCTTTAGATAATGATGATCCCGAGGTCTTGTCATCTTTAGCAGAAAACCTAACTGGCTTAGGTTTTACAGATTTAGCAAAAGAAATATATCGAGCTTTAATAGCTAAATTTCCTAAAGAAGATTTATTTAAAGTTTACTTGGCAGAGATTATGTTAAATGATGGCGATGATGACGATGGTCTGTCGCTTTTATATAATGTCCCTGAGAGCTCTTCAGCTTATTTGGATAGTCTATTAGTACAAGCTGATTATTACCAAACTAACGGCTTAATAGAAACAGCTAAGGACAAATTAATACGAGCACTACAATTAGCTCCAGAAGAAGATGCTATTAAATTTGGTTTAGCAGAGATTGAATATTTAAGTGGTAATTATGAACAAGCACTTGAGTTATATCAAGATTTAATCAAACGTCAAAGTACTTTTAGTGAAGTAAATCTGTACCAAAGATTATTTGCGACTTTTGCCAAATTAGGTAATTATGAAGAAGCTGCCAAAGTTATTCGTGAACATGCAAATAGTATTTTAGATATTGATTCTAAGTATGAAGCAGGATTAGTTCTCTTATCTGTAGGTGATGATAAGCAGGCAATTAAGTTCTTAGATGAAGTGATTGAGCAAAGTCCTGACTATGTAAATGCGTATCCATTATTAGCACAAGCTTATGATCATCAGCATGACAATGAACAAGTATTGAGGACTGCTCAAGCAGGATTAGCGTACAATGAACTGGATGAAACACTTTATTCAATGGGAGCACGTGCAGCAGCTAATTTGAATGAATTGGATACAGCTCGTGACTTACTTGAAAAGGGGTTAAAAGTAGCGCCAGACAATAGTGATTTACGTATGCAGCTATCTAACCTATATGTTCATGAACACCAGGCTAAGGAGAATATTGCCTTATTTAGTAACTTAGATGAGGAAAGCGTGGAGCCACAGGCACATTGGAATATGGCATTATCATATGAGGATTTGGATGATATTCAGAAAGCACAGAGCGAATTTTTACTAGCTTATCCGGATTTCAAGGATAATCCAGACTTTTTGCGCCAAATGATAATCTTTTTCAATGTACAAAATAATGATGAAATAACAAAACAACTGCTAGAAAGATATCTTAAGTTAGCTCCAGAAGATGATGAAATGCAGGATCTTTATAATAATCTGTAAAAAAATACCACGAAGTTTTTGCTTCGTGGTTTTATTATTTCTAAAAAATAGGTGCCAACAGACGTGAAAAGTATTGTTTAAACTTAAGCCATTTAGATTGCTGATTAAAGTATTCATTAGTTAGAAGACTGCAACTAGCTAGGTCCTTTTCAAAAATTTGTTTAAGTTCTTGAGTTAATTGAAGATTGTAATTAAAAGCGTTAACCTCGAAGTTTAAGGTATAACTTCTGAAGTCTTGATTGGCTGAACCAACAGATGAGATATTGGAGCCAGAAACCATTGTTTTGGCATGGATGAAGCCATCATTATATTTGTAAATTTTAACGCCATGAGCAACTAAATATTTTGCATAATATTCGGTAGCTCGGTAAACAAAGGGATGATCTGGCATGCAAGGGATCATGATGCGTACATCAACACCGCTATTAGCAGCAATAATTAATGCTTCTAAAATGGATTCTTCAGGAATTAAATAGGGTGTTTGAATATAGATATAGTTTTTAGCCCCAGCAATGATGCCCTCATATCCTCGGCGAATGCCATAATGTTGGTTATCGGGACCTGAAGAAACGATTTGCATTGCTACGTTATCATCGTTGTCAAGATCTTTACGTTCGACAGTAAAAGCATGTAATTCGCTTAGATCAAATTTAGGTAATGCAGTTCGTCTGATAGAAGTATTCCAATCCATGGTAAAGCGTGTTTCCATTAGGATAGGTGATTGCCCAACAACACGTAAATGTGTATCGCGCCAATGACCAAATTTTTTAGATTGATTAACGTACTGATCACCGATGTTAAAGCCACCAATATAGCCAATATGATGGTCGATTACGATTAATTTGCGGTGTAAATGATAATTTAGTCGTGGTGTAGTAAACCAATGCTTTTTAGAAGTAGAAATGAAAGGCTGTGCTTCGCCACCAAGCTCTCTTAAATGATTAAAAAAAGCAGGTTTAGTACCACGTGAGCCAGAGACATCATAAATAACTCTGACTTTTACTCCTTTAGCAGAAGCCTCTTCTAAGGCCCGTAAGACACGCTTTCCTAGATTATCATTATAAAAAGTGTAGAACTCTAAACTAATCGATGTTTTAGCTTGCTTAAGATCAGCAATTATTTGGTCAAACAACTCGGGTCCACTGGTGAAAACCTTAACTTTATTGGCAAAAGTTAAAATAGCATCATCGTTGTTTAAATTCAGCTCTGATAACATGCGGGCACGTGGTTTGCGCTCTTTTTCGGGTAAAAGATCATGTTCTGCCAACATAGCTTTTTGTTTTTTGAGATAACGATTACGCGTCTCTTTTTGAGCACTTTGAATAGCAAAAATTTCGTCATGTGAAAGTTGACGCCCAAAGAAAAGATATAGAATAAAGCCAATGCCGGGCAAAATAGTTAATACTAACATCCAAGCCCAAGTAGAAACAACGCTACGATGACTGCGAAAAACAGTCCAGACTGCAAAGGCGATATTGATAATCCATAAAATCTCGATTGTTCTGCGAATAATATCCCAGGTTAAAATCATAAAAACTCCTCTTATTTTTTGTTTATTGTAAATGTAATTTTAACAGTAAACTAAAGAAAAAACTATCTTTGTAGTTAAACAATAATATAAATTATGTAAAGTAATACTGATAATAAAAAATGACATTGACGATGATTTGCAGTCAATGTCATTTTTAAATTTTAGTTGTCTAAGTTAATAATTCGATCAAACATTGCTCTTTCTTGTTTGGAAATTTTATGAGCAACTTCAATTACTGCAAAATTAGGGTTTTCCAGTAGAGTTTTGTGAATTTGCAAAGATAAATCATTATCTAAAGCACTTGTAGCTTCGTCTGCTAGTAAAACTGGACGTTTTGCTAAGATTGCACGAGCTATTTCAACTCTTTGAATTTGACCACCGGATAGATTATTACCATTTTGACCAATTTGATAATCGAGGCCTTTCTCCTTAACAAGCTCTGCTAATCCAGCTGATTTAATTGCATTTTGTAACTCATTGTTGGAATATTTTTGGCCAAGAGTTAAATTGAAGAGCAGACTGCGATCAAACATGAATGGCTTTTGATTGATGTAGCCAAAGTATTCATGAGATTTTTGCCAATTGCTAGTTAAATTGTTTTGGTCAATGATAATTGAACCAGTACTTGGAGATAATTGTCCAGCTAAAAGCTTTAAGAGGGTAGTTTTGCCAAAACCACTTGGTGCCATCAGTAGTATTTTTTCACCAGCTTTAACGTTAAAGTTAACCTTGTTTAAAATGTTTTTATTGTTTACTGAGTATGATAAGTCTTTAACTTTTAATTCATTAAAAGTAGAAGCTGATTCAGTTGAAGTAGGAGATCCTTTAAACTTAAGAGCTTGTTCGACTTTATCCCAAATTGGTTTAGTTGAGCGAATTTGATTGAGCTGGTCAAAAATCATTGTAATTGGATTAATGAAGTCATTTGAAAGCTGAACAATCATTACTAAAGTACCAGCACCAATTTGCCCATTGAACATCAAAATTGCACCGATTAGGAATGGAATGATAAAGCTGAAAATATCAGCAATGGTAATAATTAATGTAGAAATCGCACCTTGGGTGTAGTTTAATGCTCTCAAGGCATCTTCCATTTCTTTTGCCCGATTAATTACATAAGAAACAACGGGAATCTGTGCGTCATATAGCATAGCAGTTTTTGACCCGTTAATAGCATCAACAGTAGCTTGAGTATATTCAGCGTTTTGCTTTTCCCAGACAGCGGATTTGTTTTGAATATCTTTAATGAAAATTTTTTGGATAAATCCCGGGATGACCGTAGCAATAACGAAGATTATTGTTAGAAGCCAAGAATTGATTAAACCGACAAAAATTGAGATTGTAAAAGCAGCAAATTCGGAAATAATCATTAATTCATTTGTAATTTTAAGTGTTTCAATTTGCTTTAGGTCATTGGTCATTAAATTTAGACCATCTTTTTGCGAGTCATTTTGTTGAGCAATTAAATAAGTAATAGTTTTCTCTTTTAACTTCAAGTTAATATCACGCGTAATATCGGAGCGCAAGTATCTATAAGCAAAGTTGAGAAACATGATAATGATTAGTGATGCTGCTCCTAGTGCAGCGATAAAAATTAATTGCTTTAATGAGCCACGATGATATTGGGCGCTATTAAGCATGATCTTCGTGACATAAGCGATAACGACATTACCACAAGCACTTATGCAGGCTAAAAAGACATAAAGTGCTAGCTTCTTTTTGTTAGCAAACTTCAGTGACATAAATATACCTTTCTAGACCCCATCAAAGTGACTTATTTTAAGTCGTTTCTTCTTTGATGAAAATTAAAATAGCATTAGATAAAATTTGAATAAAAATAATTGGGAGTGACGTTTTATGCAAGAAAATGTAATGCAGTTTTTCAATACGTTACCATTATTTATTGGTATTGCAATTTCTTTTACATTCTCTTTCAATGAAGATACTTCAATAAAGAGACTGTAAAATAGTTTGTGTAAGGATGAATGATTCCTTAAATTTATTTCTTTAAACATTAGAAAAAGGAGTTCCTTTCTCGTAT